>NZ_CAXTAZ010000001.1:250742-303575 GCF_964242715.1 uncultured Enterovirga sp. | reverse complement strand
TCTGGATCACGGCCCGGCAGCGGGGCTACGCGCCGGAACGCGAGAGGCTGCCGACCGCCCGTGAGCTCGGGCAGGCCGTCTGGGGCGGCGTCTGGGCGATCCTGTTTCCGATCATTCTCCTGCTCGGCCTTCGGTTCGGCATCTTCACGCCCTCCGAGATCGGCGCCTTCGCGGTCGTCTATGCGGTGGTGATCGGGTTCTTCGTCTATCGCATGCTCTCCGCCGCGACTTTCCAGGAGGCGATCGAAGCGAGCCTCGTCGATATCGGGGCGGTGATGTTCCTGCTCGCGCTCTCGTCGATCTTTGGCTACGGCATCGTCTACGAGCAGGTGCCGGAGGCGATCTCGAGCTGGATGCTCAAGCTCACGGACAATGCGCACGTGGTGATGGTGATGATCGTCCTGTTCATCCTCCTGGCCGGGACCTTCATGGAAGGCTCCGTGCTCATCATCATGCTAACGCCGATCTTCCTGCCGCTGATCACGCAATACGGCATCGACCCTGTCCATTTCGGGCTGATCTTCATCATCGCGGCGACGATCGGCAATTATACGCCACCGGTCGGCGGCGCGATGTTCGTGGCCTGCCAGATCCTGCGCTGCCCCATCGGCGAGTATACGCGGGAATCGATGCCCTTCCTGCTCGCCGTCTCGCTCGTGACCTTGCTCCTGATCTTCGTCCCCGACGTGGTGCTCGTGCTGCCGAATTTGCTCTTCGGGAAAGAGTGAGCGCTCCAGCGGCTCTGAACGGGGCGACTTACTCGGACGGTTCAGAAATCACGTACCGGCATCGTATCCGCGGCCACGGGGGAACAGTGCTGTTCGACGCGGACCACCTCTGCCACGTGGTGGCCATGGTTCCGGTGGATTGAGAATCTTCCGTGAAGACCTGAATCAGTCCTGAAGAGCGATCGTCACGATGATGCCGACGAGTCCTCATCCGTCCATGGGCGTCGCATTGGGTCCACCATCGTGACTCGACTACAGGAAAGCAGGCCAAGGAAGACGAGGCGGATGGCACGGGGCAGGGGAGTCAGGTGGTCTCACCTCCTCGCGCTCGCCTGCGCACTGCTCCTTTTGCCCGCCCAGGTCATGGCCGGCGCCAAGGAGACGCTCGCGGCCCTTGCCCCCTCGGGGCTGGTGCTCGTGATGGACGAAAACGGCAAAGAGCTCGTTGCCCAGAATGCTGACGAGCCCTTCGTGCCTGCCTCGGTCGCCAAGATGGTGACCTCCTGGCTGGCGTTGGAAGTCCTTGGCGCCGATTACCGCTTCGAGACGCGCTTCTTTCTGGACGGCAACCGGGTGCTCTACGTTCGCGGCGGCGGGGATCCCTTTCTCATTTCCGAAGAGCTGGCTCAGCTCGCCTCCGCCCTGGTCGCCGCCATCGGCAAGGAGCCGCTCAGCGGCATCGTGCTCGACGCCAGCTACTACCCCGAGGATATCCGCATCCCGGGCATCGAGCAGACCGACCAGGCCTACGATGCGCGGAACTCCGCGCTCGCCGTGAACTTCAACACCGTCCACGCCGTGAGGAAGGGCAGGACGGTCCAGTCCGCGGAACAGCAGACCCCGATCACGCCGCTCGCCGTCATCCAGTTCCTGGCGCGCGGCTCCCAGGGTCGAGGTCGCATCAGCCTGACGCAGGACCCCGCGATGGGCCTCCGATATGCCGGCGAGCTGGTGGCCGCATTCATCGAGCGGGCCGGCGGCAGCGTCCAAGGCAGGATCTCGACGGGACCCGTGCCCAAGAGCCTGGCGCCCGTCTACGTTCACCGCCAATCACGCACCCTGTCGACCATTCTGGCCGGGTTGCTCCACGACTCGAACAACTACATCGCCAACCAGGTCTTCCTGGAGATCGGCGCGCAGCGCCTCGGCGGGCCCGTCAGCCTCGATAAGTCGCTCGAGGTCGCGAACGGTATCCTTGCCAAGCACGGCCTCGACAGGTCCATCCGACTTGAGGAAGGCTCCGGCATCAGCCGGGGCAACCGCTTCACGGCCCGCGGCCTCGCCCAGCTGCTCCGCCTGTTCGAACCCCAGGCCACCCTGCTGCGCCAGTGCGACGGCGCTCAGTTCAAGACCGGCACCTTTTCGGGCGTCAGCACCTTGGCGGGTTACGCCAACACCTCCAAGCACGGACGCGTGCGCTTCGTGATCGCGCTCAGGAGCAACGACGGCGCGATGCGCTTTAGGCTCCTCAACGCGATCCGGTCCGAACTCTAGCCGCACGCGCGAGCGAGCGGCGCTGAACGAGTCGGCTCACTTTGCCCGAAAGGCATCGACCACGGCCTGGCCGCTGGGGCCGGCCCGCTTCAGCCAGTCGCCCGTCAGCTGCTCGCCGATCTTGCCCAGTCCGGCCTTCAGTGCGGCGGTCGGCGGCACGACCTTCATGCCGCGGGAGACGAGCTGGTCCGAATACCATTTCGTCTTTTCCTCTGCGAGCTTCCAGCCGCGGGTCTCGGCCTCTTCGGCGGCCTTCATCAGGGCGTCCTGGCTCGGCTTGTCGAGCGCGTCGAGCGCGGCCTTGTTGACGAAGATCATGTTCTTCGGAAGCCAGGCCTGGAGGTCGTAGAAGTGGGTCAGCGATTCCCAGATCTTGGAATCGTATCCCGTGGAGGCCGAGGTGATGACGGCGTTCACGACGCCGGTCGCCAGCGCCTGCGGAAGTTCGGCCGCCTGAACGGTCACGGGCTGGCCGCCGACAAGCTCGGCGATGCGCGAGGTCCCGACGCTATAGGCCCGGAACTTCAGGCCCTTCAGGTCTTCGACCCCGCCCACATCCTTCTTGGTGTAGATGCCCTGGGGAGGCCAGGGCACCGCGAAGAGAAGCACCAGGCCCTGCGAGGCGAGCTTCTTCTCGACGGCGGCGCGCTGCACGTCCCAGAGCTTCTTCGCCTCCGGGAAGGAGGCCGCCAGGAAGGGCACCACGTCGAGCCCGTAGATCGGATCCTCGTTCTCGTGCAGCGAGAGGATGATCTCGCCCATCTGCGCCTGTCCGGTCTGGACGGCACGCTTGATCTCCGGCGCCTTGAAGAGCGAGGCGTTGGCGTGGATCGTCATGCCGACCTTGCCGCCGGTGGCGGCCGATACGTCCTTGGCGAACTGGGCGATGTTCTCGGTGTGGTAATTGTCCGCCGGATAGGCCGTGGCGACGTTCCATTTCGTCTGCGCCAGGGCGGGAAGCGCGAAGGTCAGGGTGCAGGCGAGCGCGATCGCTGCGCGTGAAAAGCGTGTCATCGTTGACCTCTTCGAGCGGTGGGGTTGGACGGTCATTGCGGGAAGGCGAGCTGCGGCAGGAACATCACGATTTGCGGGAAGATCGTGACGATCGCAACGGCGGCGACGAGGAGAAAGAAGAACGGCAGCGCGGCTAAAGCAACGGTGTTCGAGTCTCGCCCGCTCATCGCCTGGAGGACGAAGAGGTTGAAGCCGACCGGGGGCGACACCTCCGCCATCTCGACGACCAGGACCAGGAAGATGCCGAACCAGACGAGATCGAACCCGGCCAGCTTGATCATCGGGAGGACGACGGTCGTGGTCAGGACGATCATGGAGATGCCGTCGAGCGCGGTGCCGAGCACGACATACATGACGGTCAGGGCGGCGATTAGGCCGAAGGGCGAGAGCTGCAGGCTGTCGACCCAACCGGCGAGCGCCTGGGGCAGGCCCGTATAGGCCATCGACGTCGACATGAAGGAGGCGCCGGCGAGGATCAGCATGATCATGCAGGTCACCCGGACGGTGCCCATGATGCTCTGCTCGAAGGCGGTCCAGGTCAGGCCGCCCGACCACCAGGCGATGGCGAAGGAGCCGAGCACGCCCCAGGCCGCGCATTCCGTGGCCGTCGCCCAGCCGAACATCAGCGCGGCGAAGACCAGCACGATGAGGAACATGCAGGGCAGAAGGTCGAGCGACTGCGTGAGTTTCTCGCGCAAGGTCGTCGCGGGCTCGGGCGGCGGCTGCTTGTCCGGGTTCAGGAGCGCCCAGACGACGATGTAGCCGGAATAGAGGGCCATCACGAGGAGGCCCGGCAGGAAGCCCGCCAGGAAGACCTGGATGATCGAGACGTTGGCCGCGATCGCGTAGACGACCATCGTGATCGACGGCGGGATCAGGATGCCGAGGGTACCGGCGCCGGCGAGCGAGCCCAGGCTGACCATGTCGTCGTAGCCGCGCTTCTTCAGCTCCGGCAGCGCGATCTTAGCGACCGTGGCGCAGGTCGCGGCGGAGGATCCCGAGACCGACCCGAAAAGCCCGCAGGCCAGCACGTTCACGTGCATCAACCGGCCCGGCAGCCAGTTCAGCCAGGGCGACAGGCCGCGGAACATTTCTTCCGACAGCCGTGTCCGGAACAGGATCTCCCCCATCCAGATGAAGAGCGGCAGGGCGGCGAGCGACCAGGAGGCGCTGTTGCCCCAGGTCGTCGTCGCCAGCACCGAGCCCGCCGGGATGCTGCCGCCGGCGAACTGCATGCCGACCCAGCCGACCGCGAGCAGTGCAACCGCGATCCACACCCCGCCGACGAGCAGGACGGCCAGGAGGACGAGGAGCAGGGCCCCGATCTCGAGCAGTTCCACGGCTCAGACCCCGCTCTGCATGGCGCGCTCGATGATCTCGTCGTCGGAGGTCGGCGGCGGCTTTTCGTAGCGCGGCACGCCGCCCCGCAGGACGTGCACGAACTCGTCCACGAGCGCGATGAAGAGGATGACGAGTCCGCCCGAATAGCCGATCTGCGGAAACCAGAGCGGGATCGCGACGACGCCTTGCGACATGTCGTCGAAGCGCCAGGAGTCGATCGTCATGACGACCGCGTACCAGCTGAAATAGCCGACGAAGGCGACGCCGACCGCCAGGCACAACAATTCGAAGACGTGGCGTCGCCGACCGCTCAGCTTCTCGATCAGGAGGCCGACCCGGATCATGTCGCCGCTCTTGAACGTGTAGGCGAGGCCGAGGAAGGCCATCGCGGCCATGCACCAGGAGGCGAAATCGTCACCCGACGGCACGTTGATCCCGATCTGGCGGCCGACGGACAGCGCCATCATCAGGGCGAAGATCACGACCAGGAAAAAGCCCGCGAGGTAACCCGACAGGCGGTACAGGGCGTCGAGAGAACTCCGCAGCATGGATCGGTCGAGGGTCTCGGAGATATGTTGCGGGAAGGATCAGGCGTGGGGCCTGACCGTTACACAGGCGCCCGACGATGGACAGACACAAGTGTCGTGCCATCACGAGCCGACCTCGTCCGGGGCGGACCCATAATCGCGCGCCACGCCCTCCCGCGTCGCGTATCCGCGACGGATGTCGTCCTCGACCTTGGCGCGCGGCCTGAGGGCCGGCGAACCGAACCCGGCGCCCCCTGCCTGCCGCAGCGTCAGACGCGCCCCGGGCGCGAGTTCGTGCCGTCCCTGAGGCGGGATCGGGCGATCGTCGACGAGATGCTCCCGGCAGGCGCCGGGCAGCCCGCCCGCGATCCCGAGGGCCGGAAAGGAGGTGCGGTTCGCCATCGAGAAGACGCTCATCGGGAAGCCGCTGTCGTTCCGGAGCACGATTTCCTGGCCTGGCCCGCCCCGGAACATGCCGGCTCCTCCGGAATCGGGCCGCAACGTCTTCCGCTCGACCGTCAGGCCGCTGGCCGGCTCGAAGAGCTCCGTCGAGACGCCGCCGATATTGGAGGAGCCGGGCGTGGTCGGCTGGCCGTCGAGGTCGCTCAAGGCCCCGAAGCCGCCGGCCGCGCAGAAGGTCATGGTGGTGGCCGTGCCGTCCGGCAGGCGTCCCTGGAGGGTGACGAAATCGATGAGGCCGCTCCCGGCCATGACCCTGTCCGGCACCACCTCGGCCAGCGCGCCGAAGATCAGCGGCGGGATGAAATGCCCGATCGTGTGCCGTCCTGCCGAGGGTGCGGGCGGGACGGCGTTCAGCAGGCAACCCACGGGCGCCGAGATGGTGATCGCGGCCGTGGCGCCGTCGTTGTTGGGCAGGCGCGGCGCCGTGATGCATTTCAGCGTGTAGAGCGCCATCGAGCGCGTATAGGGCATCGGCACGTTGATGCCGGCCGTGACGCAGGGCCCGGTGCCCGTGAAATCGATCGCGACGTCCCGGCCCGTCTTGTCGAGCCGGCAGACGAGCCGCCTCACGTCGCCGAAGGCCTCGACGTCGACCTCGTTCCGGTAGGTGCCGTCCGGGATCTCCGCCAGCGCGCTGCGGACGGCATTCTCCGTCTGCGACAGGATCGAGGCCGCGACCTCGTCGAGATCGGGCAGCCCGGATTCGGACAGGAAGTCGAGCAATTGCCGCCCGACCACCTCGAGGCAACTGACGCTTGCCATGATGTCGCCCAGCACCTGGTCCGGCACCCGGACGTTCAGCGTGATGAGTTCGATCAGCGTCTCGTCGCGCCGCCCTTCCGCGAAAAGCTTCCACATCGGGAGCCGCAGGCCCTCGTGGTAGATCTCGGTCGCGGCGGCCGAGAAGCCCATCCCGCCGATATCGGGCAGGTGGGTGATGCTCATCGCGTAGGCGACGATGCGGCCCTCCCGGAAGATCGGCCGCATCAGGGCGAGGTCGAACATGTGGCCCGTGCCGATCACGGGATCGTTCGAGGCGACGATGTCCCCCGGCCGGAGCCGGTCGGGCGGAAAGCGGGCCAGCATCGCGGCCATCGTGACGGGCGCCGTGCCGATGAAGACCGGGATGCATTTGCGGCTCTGCGCGATCATGCGGCCGGCCGTATCGAAGATCATGACCGAGAGGTCGAAGCCCTCGCGCACCAGCATCGAGAAGGAGGTGCGGATGAGGGCCGCCGCACCTTCGTCGGTGATCGAGACGAGGCGGTCCCAGGCGATGGCGAGGTCGATCGGATCGAGGCGGCGGGGGGAGGTCATGCGCCGCCGATCTCCGCCATCAAGGTGAGGTCCCGTCCGACTTCGGCGCGGTCGCCCGCGTCGAGGAGGGTGGTGGATTCCGCCTCCTCGATCAGGGCCGGGCCCGCGACGACGGTGCCGGGCGCGAGCCTGCCGCGTGCGTAGACCGGGCAATCGACGAGCCCTCCGGCCAGGGGGAAGAAGGCGGGGCGGCGGCCGATCAGGGCGTCGCCGCCCGTGCCCTCTCGCGTCGGTCCCGTCGTGACATGGCCCGGCGCCGGCCCGCCCGCCTCGACCTTCCAGCCGACGATCGCGATCGGCTGGTCGAGATTGGTGTGGAAGATCTCGCGGTAGCGCGCGGAGAAGAGCGCGCGGAGCGCCTCGCGCAGGCCGCCGTCCGGGGCCGGACCGCGCCGCTCCGGGACCTCGACCTCGATGTCGTAATGCTGGCCGCTGTAGCGCATGTCGGCGCGCCGGTGCCAGCGGATGGCCGGGGCCGGAACGCCGCTCCCGACCAGGGGCGAGGAGGCCTCGGCTTCGAGTTCGGCCAGGGTCGCCGCGAGTTCCTCGTCCGACACGTCGTCGAGACGGCGCGGGAAGGCCCGGACGGCCTCGAAGGCCTGCGCCCCGGACAGCATGCCGAAGGCCGACATGACGCCCGCACCCATCGGGAAGATCACGCGCGGCACCCGCAGCTTGCGGGCGATCCGGGCCGCGTGAAGCGGCCCGCCCCCGCCGAAGGCGACCATCGCGCTGCCCCGATAGTCGAAGCCGCGTTCGGTCGCATGCATGCGGAAAGCGCGGGCGATGTCCTCGTTCGCGACGTCGTGGACGCCCCAGGCCGCCCGGAGCGCATCGACTCCGAGCGCCGCGCCGATCTCCGCCTCGAAGGCTGCGCGCGCCCCTTCAATGTCGAGCCTCATCGATCCGCCGAGGAAGCTGTCCGGGTGGAGATAGCCGAGGACGAGATTGGCGTCCGTCAGGGTCGGGACGCGCCCGCCGCGCCCGTAGCAGACCGGGCCGGGCTCGGCGCCGGCGCTGCGCGGGCCGACCCTCAAGCGGCCGAGTTCGTCGAGGCCGACGAGGCTGCCGCCGCCGGTGCCGATCTCGGTCATGTCGAGGACGGGAATCTGGAGCTGGAGCCCGGAGCCGCTCCGGTATTCGTATGCGTGGGCCGCCTCGAAGCTGTAGGTCCGGAAGGGCCGGCCGTCGCGGACGAGCGCGCCCTTGGCCGTCGTGCCGCCGAGATCGAAGGACAGGAGGTTGGTCCCGGTCCGCTCGCGCCCGATCCGGGCCGCGATCATCACGCCCGCGGCCGGCCCGGATTCGAGGAGCCGAACGGGATGGCGCCGCGCCATGGCGAGGCTCATCAGGCCGCCGCTCGAGGCCATGATCCAGAGGCGGCCCCGGAAGCCCGCCTCGGCGAGCCCGCCTTCGAGCCGGGACAGGTAGCGGTCGACGAGGGGCTGCGAATAGGCATTCGCGGTCGTGGTCGTCCAGCGCTCGAATTCGCGCGGATATGGGAAGACATCGGCGGAATGGGAGACGTAGAGACCGGGATAGAGGTCGAGGGCGATGGCGCGGGCGCGCCGCTCGTGCCGGTCGTCGGCATGGGCGTGCAGGAAGCAGATCGCCAGCGCCTCGATCCGCTCCTCCTCGACGAGGCGGGTGATCCCCGCCGCGACGGCCGCCTCGTCGAGCGGGACGAGGACGGAGCCGTCATGCTTCAGGCGTTCGGGCACCTCGGCCCGCAGCGCGCGCTCGACGAGCGGCTCGGCGAAGCGGATCCGGAGGTCGAACAGGTCGTAGCGCTGCTCGCGCCCGATATCGAGGAGGTCTCGGAAGCCGGCGGTCACCAGCATGCCGGTGCGGTCGCCCCGTCGCTCGATAAGCGCATTCGTGACCAGCGTCGTGCCGTGCACGACCTCGACGAGGTCGGCGGGTGCGCATCCGGCCGCCGCGCAGATCGCGGCCGTCCCCTCCAGCACCGCCGAGGAGGGGTCGAGCGGGGTCGTCAGCTGCTTGTGGACGCCGATCCGCCGGCCGGTCCGGTCGACCAGCGCGAAATCCGTGAAGGTACCGCCGATGTCGATGCCCAGGCGGAGACCGGGTCCGATGATATTCGCCTCGGCCACTCTTGCTCGACGCCTCCGAATTCCATGCTGCGGCCGACCAGCGGAAAGCCGATGTCGTGCCAAGTCGCAAGGGCAGCGGCAGCGAAAAGCGTCGCGCTCCGTCGCCACGCCTCGAGGGCTCAGCAATTCTCGCGCACGCGGCGGGCCGGATCCCGGACGATAGTGCGGGACCCGCCTCAGCGCGGAACGGAAGCCGGGCGCCTAGAAAGTCCGCCCAGGTCGGACCGAAGTCGTGGGCATCGGCAGAAGCGTCGTGATATCGCGCCGTCTGACGCCCTTCAGTCTCACGCCAGCCCAGGCGATCGCCCGAGCCCATCAGAACCTCGCGTTCAGGAACAAGCGCGCACTGCGCCCCGGAAGCAGGATCTCGTCCTTCTTGAACGACGCCGAATTTCGAATGTCGTCGTCGAGCAGATTGTCCCCGCGCAAACCGATCGTGAGTTCGCTGATACCGTAGACCCTGCGGTCCATCGGACGCGTGTAGCTCACCTCGGCTCGAAGATTGTCGTAGCCTTTCGTGAAGGTTTCGTAGGGGGCCGTCTCCCGATGATCGAAGGCGTGCAGGAGGTTCAGCCTGGCGAACCAGCCGCCCTCGCGCCAGAACACACCTCCTCCGACCCGATGCGGCGGAATACGGGGAACGTTGGTGCCATCGTCGAACTTCGCCCGCACGAAGTCGTATTGTGCTTCGACGCCGATGAAGCCTGACCGGATCGGGATGACGTCGAGCTGAGTGCCGATCTCCGCACCGTAGAACGTCGCGTTCTGCTGGGAGTAGACGATCTGCTGCAGCTCGGTATCCGCGCCGCACGTGGTGAACTCATCGCCGCATAGCGTGCCGGTCAGCCGCTTGTAGATGAACCCCGTATAGCGCGTGTAATAGCCGGTCGCATCGAGCCGGAAAGGACCTTCGGCGCGGCGAAGCCCGAGCTCGATCGTCCTTGCGCGCTCGAGCTTCAGGTTGGGGTCGCCGATTTCGAAGGTCGCCGTAGCGTCGTGCGCCCCGCGGGAATAAAGCTCGGGAGCAGCCGGCGCGCGCTCGACATATTGTCCGGTGAGGCTTGCTTCGAAACCGTAGGGAAGGGCCTGCAGAGCACCGATGGCGGCGCTCACGGGCATGAACTTGCGCCGGCGGGATGCCGATGCCGGATCGTCGGGCGCGAGGATCGGATCACCATTGCCGTCGACCTCGCCCGTCGGCGATAGGGTCGGCAGGAAGTTCCGAGGGAAGAGCAGCGGGGTCCCGACCGCCCGCGAAGACTCGCTTCGGCCCGCAGCCTGGATCTTGAACCCGTTCCCGAAGTCGAACTGCTCGAAGAGGTAGCCGGCGACGAACCGGCTGTCGGTCGGCGCGAGCAGACCGCCTGCCTCGCCAGATGTGCCGAGCTTCGTGCGATCCGTTTGCAAACCGACCGCCCCGGTCAGAGTGCCGACATTCGTCGGGACCGGAACGTGCTGCAATTCGAACCGGGCCTCGACCTCCCGGTTCTTGAAGGTTGCCCGGACGCCGAAATGACCGTCCTCGTCGAGGCCGCGCTCGTTGTGCTTGTAGCTGGAGCCGCCGACCCAGAACCGAAAGGCGTCGAAGGGACCGCTGTCGAAGCGGTACTCGCCACGGATTTGCACCTTCTGCTGCGTCGGATCGAGCTGAGTTCGCGATGCTGCCGCTTCGCCACCCGGGATCTGATACCGCGCGTCATAGTGGCTGAAGGAGGCTCCCAGGAAGCCGTTCGGACCGATGAAGGAATAGCCGACAGCGCCACCCTGAGTCTGGCTCGCGGAGTTGAATTGCCGACCCCGCGGAGTCTGATAGTCATCCGTCCTGGATTTGAACCCGTCGGCGTGGAACGCGACGTTTCCGTCGCCGGCATCCACGGTCGCTGCGCCGACCCCGCCATTGTCGACGGACGAGTAGCCACTCAGGACCTGCGCCGCATAACCGCCCTGGGGGATGAAGCTGGGAATGCGGTTGTTCTCGGCGCTCACGACCCCGCCGATGGCCTGGCTTCCATAGCGCAGGGTCGCCGGCCCGCGAATGACCTCGATCCGGTCATTCACGAGCGGGTTGATGGGAACGGCATGGTCCTCGCCGAGCGGCGAAACGTCATGCACTCCGATCCCGTTCTCCTGAATGCGGACGCGATAATTGTCGAGGCCACGGATGATCGGTCGATTAGCCGCTCCTGGCGCGTAGCTTGTCCCGGAGATGCCGGGCTTGTCGAACAGGGCGTCCCCAAGCGTCTTCGGCTGCTCGCGGATGATCTCGCTGCGCGGCACGACCGTCACGGGCGCGAAGGTATCCGCAACGACAGGCAGGATGCCGACCGGAAATGATGAGGTGTCGGCTCGGAGTGGGTCCGACGCGGCCGGCGGCGCCGGTGTGACCGTCTGCACGGGTCGCGCGCTGCGCGCATTTCGGACGGGAGCTAACGGTGCATTCACACGCGGCGGTGCCGGCTGCGGGGTCGTGCGCCGGGTGAGAATCGGGCTCGGGGACGTGACGACGATCTGGGGCAAGGCTGTTTGCGCCTCGGCCGCCCGGAAGGCCCCCGCCGCTGTGAGAGCCAGCGCCGTTCCGGTCAGCAGCTGTGTTTTCGAAACCAGGACCATGACCCTGCACCTAAGTAAGCTATGTTACAACATAACCTGTGACGGCTCCTGAAAAGGCTCGCAAGCGCCTTGCGAGGTCGCGCCACGCAGAATTCCACGCTGTTGCAAACGAGCGACGGCCGTATTCTCGAATAGCCTGCAATGTGCCGCTGACAGCCCCGAACTCTGTGGGCGCGCCGGAACAGCCCTCCCTGCGCAGCGGCGAACGATTAGGCTATGCCGCGACTAGGTCAGAGCGCGGCGACTAACCGCGAAGGGCGTTCTGGAAAGCCGCGACGTTGTTGCGGATCATATCGAGATAGGTGGACGCTGGGCCTCCCACCTCCGACAAGGCGTCGGAATAGAGCTTCCCGCCGATCTTCGCGCCCGTCTCCCGCGCTATCTGCTCGATGAGGCGCGGATCAGAGATGTTCTCGATGAACACGGCCGGGATCTTCTGCTGTTTGATCTGACGAATGATGAGCGCCACGTCCCTTGCGCTGGCCTCGGTTTCCGTCGAGACGCCCTGCGGCGCCACGAACTGGATCCCGTATGCCTTGCCAAAATAGCCGAAGGCGTCGTGCGACGTGATGATCTTGCGGTTCTGCGGCGGGATGCTGGCCATGGCAGCCTTCACCTCCTCGTCGAGCCGCGCGAGTTCCGCCATGTAGCGCGACGCATTCGTTTCGTAGATGCTCTTCCCGGCTGCATCGACCCTGGTGAGCGCGTCGCGCAGGTTCGTCACATAGACGTTCACGTTGCGCACGTTCTGCCAGGCGTGCGGGTCCGAACCATGGTGGTGGCCAGCGGCGCCGCTTCCACCCGCCAACGGCTTGATGTCTTTTGACGCGGTGATCACCGGGGCCTTGCTGCCCGACGCGGTGATGAGGCGGCTAGCCCAGGCTTCGAGACCCAGACCGTTGATCACGACGAGGCTTGCGTCCGCGACCGTCTTGGCGGTGTTCGGCGAGGGCTGAAACTCGTGCGCGTCGGCGTTCGGCCCGACAAGCGAGGTCACGTCGACGCGATCACCGCCAACCTGCCTCACGAGATCCGCCAGTATCGAGAACGTCACCACCACCCGGACTTTGGGTGAGGAAGCCTGGCTCCAGGCGGACGGCAAGGCGGATAGCGAGGCCACGGAGGCCATCAAGGTGCGACGCGTGAGCATGGACTGCCTCGTCCGACTTTCTAGTAGACCGGGATACGGTACTCTATAACATATCAACACTCAAGTTGGGTCGGGTCCGAGCGCGGCGGCGCGGCGCGCGAAGCCGATCCTGAGCCCTGAGCAGCGGGCACCATGCGGCGAGGTCAGCCGCGTTTCCGCCAGAGGAGCCCGCCCTTCGGTCCGACGAGAAGCGAGATGATGTAGAGCGTGCCTGCGGCCAGGATGATGGTCGGACCGGAGGGAAGCCCACCATAGTAGGAGACCAGCAGACCCGCGTAGCTGGAGAAGAGCGCGACGCCGACACTGATCGGCAGAAGTCCATTGATCGAACGAGCCCAGAACCGGGCCGTGATCGCAGGCAGCAGCATCAGCCCCACCGCCAGCAGCGTCCCGAGCGCCTGAAACCCTCCCACCAGATTGAGTACGACGACCGCCAGGAAGGAGAGGTGCGTAACCGAACTGGTTCGGCTCACCAGGCGGAGGAAGAGCGGGTCGACGCTGTCCAGAACGAGCGCCCGATACATGACCGCAAGCCAAGCGAGCGACACGGTCGAGATCGATCCAAGCAGGAAGAGGGCGGCATCGTCCAAGGCAAGAACCGACCCGAACAGGATGTGCAGCAGGTCGACATTCGACCCCCTCAACGAGACGAGCAGGACGCCGCCAGCGAGTGAAACAAGATAGAAGGCGGCGAGGCTGGCGTCCTCCTTGAGGAGCGTCGTGCGGGATACCAACCCGGCCAGGAGCGCTACCGTGAGCCCGGCGGCCAGTCCTCCCAGGGTCATGGCGGGAAGGGAAAGGCCGCTCACCAGGAAGCCGGCGGCGGCCCCGGGCAGGATCGCATGGCTGATAGCGTCGCCCATGAGGCTCATCCGACGCAGCGTGAGGAAGAGCCCGATGGGAGGGGCGCTGACCGACAGGGCCACGCAGCCCGCCAACGCGCGCCTCATGAACCCGAATTCCGCGAACGGGCCGACGAGGAGGTCAAGCATCGACATGGATGGCTATCGGGTCAGCTCGGTCGCGAGATCGTGCGACGGGAAAGGACTGGCCCGACCGCTCGCCAGACGCAGGTTGGTCGGTGTCAGCACGTTTGTCGTGCTGCCCCATGCGATGGGCCGACCTGCCAACAGAAGGGTCCGGGGAAAGTGATCCCGGACCTGACCGAGGTCGTGCAGCGAAGCGATGATGGTGCGCCCGTCGACATGCCAGGCTTTCAGGATCTCGAGCAGGTCCGAAGTGGTCTCGGCGTCGACCGACGCGAAAGGCTCGTCCAACAGGATGAGGCAGGGGTCCTGGAGCAAGGTCCTGGCGAACAGCAACCGCTGCAGCTGACCTCCCGACAGTTCCGACAAGAGGCAGTGTGAGAGCGGCTCCAGCCCGGTGCGTGCCAGCGCCTCGGCCAGAGCGCGGCGCTCCTCGCGATGCAGGCGGGCAAAGGGTCCGAGCCGCTTCCAGAGACCCGTTCCGGCAAACTCCGCCGCGGTGATCGGAAAGCTTCGATCCAGATCCGCAGCCTGGGGGAGATATCCGATCGTGCCCTCGCCCGGAATTCTCAAACGCAGCTGACCCGATAGGACGCCGATTTCACCTGCAAGCGCCCGCAGGAAGGTCGTTTTCCCGGCGCCGTTCGGACCAACGACCGCGAGACGCTCACCCCGAGCGACAATGCCGTCCAAACCCTGAAGCGCCGGTCGCCCCGCATAGCCAAGGGACAGGTCGCGACAGTCCACGACCGCTGTCTCGGCGGGCATCAGCTCACCGCCCACGCGATCGTGGCCCACAGGAACGTGGCAAGGGCAGCCGCCCAGGCGAGCCGGGCGCCGATGCCTGTCTGCATCAAGGAGGCCGGCGATGGTGCCGAACCCCTTGCAGCGCCTGATCGAGGCCGTTCACCGCGCCCCGCCTTTTCACCCAACACGAATACCCCCAGGCCGGCTGCTACTCGCTACAAGGCGGGCGCCGTCGTCAGGTTATATCATACAGTCCTGCGGCATCGGCGTCACGGGGCCTCGAAGTGAAGGGCCGAGGTCTCCTTTTCACCGCGCTGCCGTATGTCGCTGATATAGAGCGGTCCAGACTGGTCGAGCAGGGAAGGCCGACGATCATGAGCGACAACACGACTCGCACCCGAGCCGCGGATCTCGAGGACGCTGGAGAGGTCGGCATCAATCCCAGCACCAACCCGACCATGGGCGACATGATCGCGGAGCGGTTCAACCGTCGTGATCTTCTTCGCGGCGCGATGGCGATCACGGCGATTTCGGCGACGGTAGGGAGCAAGGCACTGGCCGCGAACCAGCAGCCAGCCACGACGGGGGCGCGAACCTCGTTCGACTTCAAGGAAATCGAGGCCGGCGTCGATCAAAACCATCACGTGGCGGAGGGCTACGACGCTCACGTCCTGATCCGCTGGGGCGATCCCCTCTTCCCGGACGCGCCCGAGTTCGACCCCCTTTCACAGAGCGCGGCCAAGCAGGCCCGCCAATTCGGCTACAACTCGGACTTCGTGGGCTATCTCCCGATCGACGGGTCGAGCGACCACGGACTGCTCGTCGTCAATCACGAATACACGAACGAGGAGCTGATGTTCCCGGGCGTCGGCCTCCAGGACGCCAAGGACGCCGGCTTCGCGAAGATGACGAAGGACCTCGTCGGCATCGAGATGGCGGCTCACGGCGGGGCGGTTGTCGAGATCCGGCGCGAGGGCGGACGCTGGGCGCTGGTGCGCGATTCCAAGTACAATCGCCGCATCACCGCCGAGACGCCGATCGAGATCACCGGGCCAGCGGCCGGCCACGACCGGTTGAAGACGAGCGAGGACGGGAGCGGCCGGCAGGTGCGGGGCACCGTCAACAATTGCGCCGGGGGCGTCACGCCCTGGGGCACCTGGCTCACCTGCGAGGAGAATTTCAACGGCTATTTCTGGGCGAAGCTGCCCGAGGGGCACGCGGAAACAGCCAATTACAAGCGCTACGGCATCGGCGCACCGGGCTATGCCTGGGGCAAGTTCCACGACCGCTTCGACCTGTCGAAGGAGCCGAACGAGGCGAACCGGTTCGGTTGGGTCGTGGAGGTCGATCCCTTCGACCCGACCTTCGTGCCGAAGAAGCGGACCGCGCTCGGCCGCACGAAGCACGAAGGCGCGGCCGGGATCATCAATGCCGACGGCCGCTACGTGGTCTATCTCGGCGACGACGAGCGTTTCGACTATGTCTACAAGTTCGTCACCGCGGGTCGGGTCGACCGGCAGAACCGCGCGGCCAATTTCGGCCTGCTCGATGCCGGTACGCTCTATGTCGCGAAGTACAACCCGGACGGCACCGGCACCTGGTTGCCGCTGGTGCACGGCCAGGGCGCGCTGACCGAGCAGAACGGCTTCCGCTCCCAGGCCGATGTGCTGATCGAGACGCGCCGCGCCGGGGACGTCCTCGGCGCGACCAAGATGGATCGTCCGGAGGATATCGACGCGAACCCGCTCACGAACCGCGTCTACGTCATGCTCACCAACAACACGCGGCGTACGGCGCAGCAGGTCGATGCCGCGAACCCGCGGTCCAACAACGCGTTCGGGCACATCGTCGAGATGGTCCCGGATGGCGACGACCATGCCGGCACGACGTTCCGCTGGGAAGTTCTGGTCCGCTGCGGCGATCCCGCGATCAAGGAGATCGGCGCGACCTTCTCGTCCGAGACGACGAAGAACGGCTGGTTCGGAATGCCGGACAACTGCGCCGTCGATTCCCGAGGGCGCCTCTGGATCGCGACGGACGGCAACAATCAGAAGGCAACGGGCCGCACGGACGGGCTCTGGGCCCTCGAGACCGAAGGCGAGTTGCGGGGGACGTCCAAGCACTTCTTCCGCGTGCCTGCGGGCGCGGAGATGTGCGGGCCCTTCTTCACCCCGAACGACGAGACGCTCTTCCTCGCCGTCCAGCATCCGGGCGAGTCGGAGGAAGGCCAGCCGGCGACCTACGAAAGCCCGAACACGCGCTGGCCCGACTTCAAGGACGCGGTGCCTCCGCGCCCATCGGTGGTCGTGATCACCAGGCAGGGCGGCGGCCGGATCGCGTAAGCGTGCGCCCTACACGGCGTCCCAAGGCTATGCCGAGTAAGTTGGTCTGAACGTCCGACGTCGAGAAATTCGCTCCAGCGACGTCCCGGCGCCGGCGGGCGATGACGCGTTCGAGGCCGCTCGGTTGGTGCCGTTTTCCCGCGCAGCATCGCCCGCGAACCCTGTAGGAGGCG
Source organism: uncultured Enterovirga sp. (assembly GCF_964242715.1). NCBI lineage: Bacteria > Pseudomonadati > Pseudomonadota > Alphaproteobacteria > Hyphomicrobiales > Methylobacteriaceae > Enterovirga > uncultured Enterovirga sp. Next base: position 286,570 of record NZ_CAXTAZ010000001.1, on the reverse strand, counting down.
CGCGGCGGACACCGCCTCGGTTATCGACTATGGCAGCCGTAGGCCCCGCGCCCAGGCGAGACGAATGCTGACCGACCCGCGACCGTGATGGATTCGCTTCTCATCCTGATCGCGCTCGTGTTTGCGCTCGCCGGCTTCGTCAAAGGCGTGATCGGTCTTGGCTTGCCGACGGTCTCGATAGGCCTGCTCGCCGTGACGATGACACCTGTCCAGGCGCTGACCATCGTCATCGCCCCCGCCATCGTGACCAACATCTGGCAGACCTTCGCCGGTCCCTACCTCGGGGACATCGTCCGTCGGCTCTGGCCGCTGCTTCTCGGGACCGCGGTCGCGATCTGGGGCTGCGGGAGCCTGATGACGGGGCCTTACGCCCAGCATGGCACGATCGCGCTCGGATTGTTGTTGGTCCTTTATGCGCTGCTGAGCCTGACGAGTGTCCGGCTCGAGACCCCGCCCGGCCGGGAGAAATGGGTGGGCGGGATCGTCGGTATGCTGACGGGGGTGGTCGCGGCCGCAACGGGCGTGCAGGTCATCCCGTCGATGCCCTTCATGCAGTCCATCGGCATGGAAAAGGACGAACTCGTCCAGGCATTGGGCCTCTTCTTCACGGTGGCGACAGTCGCCCAGGCATTCAACCTGACCAGCGCCGGACTTCTGAATTCCTCGACCGCGCTGCCGGGTCTCGTCGCGATGGCCATGGCTTTCGCCGGCATGTTCGCCGGCCAGATGGTGCGTCACCGCATGCAGCCGGAGCAGTTTCGCCGCTGGTTCCTCGTGGCGATGATGATCCTCGGCGTTTATCTCAGCACAAGCGCGAACCTGGATTTCATGAGGTAGGACCCGGCTCGACCGAACCGGCCAGGCGGGTCAAGAACCCTCGTCCGGAGCCGAGATCGGCGCTGCTTGGGATCGGTAGCATGATCATGGAATGCCCCAAGCGTAGACGGTCCGGCAGCAGCAAGTTGATTTGCGCGTCGTAAGAACTATTCTGTCCTCGTCAATGGGAGGACAAAGATGAACAGATTGTTAGCCTTGGCGATGGCGGTGTCCATCGTCCCACTTCTCGGCTCGCCGAGCGAAGCCTTGCCGGTCGCCCCGGCGGAGTCTTTCGCTGCGGTCGAGCTCGTTCGCGACGGATGCGGTCCGGGATATCGGATGGGCCGCTTTGGAGACTGCCGTCCGCAGCGCTATCGCAGCCGGGACTACGAGATCGGCGGGGGACGGACCCTGCATTTCGAATGCCCGCGCGGCTTTCGCTACAGCCATCGCAGCGGACGGTGCCGGCCTTACCGGTTCTGAGGGTTACACGGGAGCAGCCGTTCCGGCATGGGCCGGCTGCTTCCGCGAAAATGCCCGATCGTCGGCCGGTCACCCGAGGTCGAGAGCCTCTTCAGGGTCGGGCGTCGCCGCGAAGATCGTCGCGAGGTTAAGCCTCGCGCCTCGCCGCTCGTGGTCGTCCTCGCAGTCTCGCTCGCTCAGCGTGGAGGGGCCGCGTCGAAAAACTTGAGGTCGAGTGCGGCGAGCGCCAGTAACGGCGCAGGCATGTTCATCCCGGCCCGGCGCATGGTCTGCGCCGTCTCGCGGCATCCCCGGACGTCGTTGTCCCGGGTGAGTGCCTCGACCTTCTCGATCTGCTCGGGACTGGGCTTCGGCGGCCCGGCCGGGGCAGGGGCGGTCGCAGCCGCAGCCGATTGCTGCCCCTGAGGCGCCGGGGCAGGGGCGGCGGGGGAGGCCGCTGCTGCCGGGGTGCCGGCCGCGGACGGCGTCCCCGAGCCTGCGCCGGGCGTGCCGCTCCCGCTGCCGGAGGCGGGCGTACCGCCGGCGGGAGCTGGCGTGCTGCCGGGTGCCGCCGCGGCCGGTGCGCCCTGGCCGGCCTGCGGAGCGTTCGGCGAATTCTGCGCCGTGCCCTGCGGACCGGGAGCGCCGGGCCCGGCCGCCGGGACGGGACCGCTCATGCCGGACGTCTGCTGCGGCACCCCGCCTGCCGGCGGCTGCGGCGAGGGTGCCGCCTGTGCCGGAGCCTGGACGGCGGTCGCCGTCTGGGGCGGTGGGGCGGCGGCTGCGACCGCCGGGGCGGGCCCCTTCGCGAAGTTGAGCAGTTCCTGGCACAGGTTGGCTGGCCCACGCGCCGCGGCGGGCGTTGCCGCCGGAGGAGCGGGAGTAGCCGGGGCGGCAACGGGCGGAGCGGCGAGAGGCGGAGCCGCGGCTTCGGCGGGCTGCGCAGGCATCTGCGCCGTCGCGCCGGAGAGGGCCGCCACGGAGGCGAGCAGGCTCAGGAGGAGTACGGCTCTCATCGGTTTCGTCCCTCTCGCGCCACCCTCAGATCCGCCCCGACCAGGCCGGGCCGACCAGGTTGTGGCCGGGCACCGACACGCGCGCGCCGGAGGTGGTGTAGGCTACGTAGGCAGTCTTCTGGGTGGTCGAGAGCAGGGCGGCTGCGCCGGCCCCGAGCAGAATGGCGGCCACCACGGCGAGGGCGATCGTCTTCATGGAAGCGCTCCTTTCGGTGTCTACTCGGCCGGAACCGGCCTGGAACGACCCAATTGCGGGCCGCTCGCCGTCTTCGCCTGCTGCTCCTCGACCCAGAGGTCGTGGTGGCGACGGGCCCAGGCCAGATCCACCTCGCCGGACCCCATGGCGTCGTAGGCGCCCTCCATGCCGAGCGAGCCGATATAGATGTGGCCCAGGATGGCGGCGATGAAGAGCACGCCGATCACCGCATGGATCGCCTGGTTGATCTGGATACCGTTCACGTCCACGGCGGAAATCGGGAACATGAGGATGATGCCGGTGGCGGACATCGCGATCCCGCCGATCATGACGATCCAGAAGATGAGCTTCTGCCCGGCGTTGAAGCGACCGGCGCTGGGATGGGCGTCTCCGAGGAAGCCGCCGCCGGCCTTGAGCCAGATCCAGTCGATCCGGCCCGGAATGTTGTCCTTCAGCCAGACCAGCATCATGAACAGGATGCCGAGCATGAACGGCCAGGCCAAGTAATTGTGCGCGTACTTGCCCCATTGAGCCAGGGTCGAGAACGCTTCCGGCCCGATCAGCGGCATCAGGATCCGCTTGCCGAAGATGTAGTTGAGCCCGGTCAGGGCTAGCACGATGAAGGTGCTCGCCGTCAGCCAGTGCGTGAACCGCTCGAAGGCGTTGAAGCGGAGGATCTTGATGCCCGATTCTTCGCTCTGATCGAGCCTCATGCGGCCCTTCGAGAAATAGAAGAGCCCCAGTGCCAGCAGCATGCCGAGCACCGCAATGCCGCCGATCCAGGGCAGCCAGCCTTCGCGAAAGGCGCGCCACTCCCGGCCCTGCGGCTGTTCGAGCGTGCCGGACTTCGTGTCGGGAATGGTGACGCGGCCGTCGAGCCGGCCCATCTCCCGCAGGAGCTGCTCCTCGTTCACGGCGCGAGTGGTCGGGTTCTGGCCGCTCGGCGAGCCGGGCTGCGGCTGCGCCAGGGCTGCGCCGGCGCTCAGGACGAGCGCGGCAAGGGCGATCCGGATCGTATGGCTCACGTGTGCTCCCCGAGCATGCTGTGACACGTTGGGCGGCCGCCTAGATGGCGACCGTCTCCCGATAGGCGGTCTTCCAGCCCCAGGCGCCCGAGCCATAGCCGCGGCGCACCACGCGCTCCTTGTAGATCTGCGCGATGACGTCGCCGTCTCCGGCGAGCAGAGCCTTGGTCGAGCACATCTCGGCACAGAGCGGCAGCTTGCCTTCGGCGAGGCGGTTCGAGCCGTATTTCTCGTATTCCGCCGTGCCGAGATCAGCCTCGGGGCCCCCCGCGCAATAGGTGCACTTATCCATCTTGCCGCGCGAGCCGAAATTGCCGACGCGCGGATATTGCGGCGCGCCGAACGGGCAGGCGTAGAAGCAATAGCCGCAGCCGATGCAGAGGTCCTTCGAGTGCAGCACCACGGCATCCGCCGTCGTGTAGAAGCAGTTCACCGGGCAGACCGCCGCGCAGGGCGCGTCGGTGCAATGCATGCAGGCCATGGAGATCGAGCGCTCGCCCGGCTTGCCGTCGTTCAACGTGACCACCCGGCGCCGGTTGATGCCCCACGGCACCTCGTGCTCGTTCTTGCAGGCGGTGACGCAGGCGTTGCACTCGATGCAGCGGTCCGCGTCGCAGAGGAATTTCATGCGGGCCATGGTCGGATCCTCAAGCCGCGCGGATCTGGCAGAGGGTGACTTTCGTCTCCTGCATGCCGGTCACGGGGTCATAGCCGTAGGTGGTGATGGTGTTGACGCTCTCGCCGAGCACGATCGGGTCCGTGCCGGCCGGGTATTTCGACCGCATGTCGGCACCCTGGTACCAGCCCGAGAAGTGGAACGGCATCCAGGCGACGCCCTTGCCGACCCGTTCGGTGACGAGCGCCTTGACCTTTGTCTTGGCGTCGTTCTCCGGGCCGGAAACCCAGACCCAGGACCCGTCCTTGATGCCGCGCTCGGCCGCATCCGCCACGTTCACCTCGACGAACATGTCCTGCTGCAATTCCGCGAGCCAGGGATTCGAGCGCGTTTCCTCGCCGCCGCCCTCGTACTCGACCAGCCGGCCGGAGGAGAGGATGATCGGGAACTGCTTCGCGATGCCCTTCTCGACGACCGCCTTCTGGACGGAGAAGCCGATATTGGGCAGCCGGAACTCGCGGGCGTCGGGTCGCGTCGGGTATTTCGCCACGAGATCGGGCCGCGGCGAATAGATCGGCTCGCGGTGGACCGGCACGGGATCGGGCAGGTTCCAGGCATTCGCCCGGGCCTTGCCGTTCCCGTAATGGCTCACGCCGTGCTCGAGGCAGACACGCTGGATCCCGCCGGACAGGTCGATCGCCCAGCTGACCGTATCGGGGCTGGCCCCGCCGATGCGGGTGATCGTGGCGGTTTCCTCGGCAGTCAGGTCCTTGTCCCAGCCGAGCTTCTTCAGCATGCCGAAGGTGAATTCGGGATAGCCATCGGTGAGGTCGGAGCCGAGTGTGTAGGAATCCTCGGCCAGCAGCGTCTCGCCGTTGCGCTCGATCCCGAACCGCGCCCGGAACGTCGAGCCGCCTTCCTTCACGTGAATATTCGTATTGTAGAGGATGTGGGTGCCAGGGTGGCGAATCTCCGGCTTGCCCCAGCACGGCCAGGGCAGGCCGTAGAAGTCGCCGCCGACCTCCGGATCGTCCTTGGGTGCCCGCAACGTCACGAGGTCGAACTTGGACTGGTTCTTCATATGCGCCTTCAGGCGCTCGGGGCTCTGCCCGCAATAGCCGGTCGACCATCCGCCGCGGTTGATCTCACGCAGAAGATCCTCCGCCATCGGCACGTTGTTCTCGACCTTGATGTTCTTGAACATCGCCTCGGCGTAGCCGAGCTTCTTGGCCAGGAGATACATCACCTCGTAGTCGTTCTTCGATTCGAAGGCCGGCTTCACGATCTGCTCGCCCCATTGCAGCGAGCGGTTGGAGGCCGTGCGCGAGCCGTCCATCTCGAGCGAGGTGCAGATCGGGAGGAGGTAGGTGCCGTCCTTGCGTCCCTCGAGCGCCGAGAACGTGGTCGGATGCGGGTCGGCCACGACCAGGAGCTCGAGCGCGTTCATCCCCTTGATCATCTCGGGGATGCGGGTGACGGTGTTGCCGCCATGCCCGAACACCATCATCGCCTTGAGGGCGGTGCGCTGGTCCACCTGATCCTCGGGCAGCGTCACGGCGTCGAACCACCGGGTCGAGGTGATGCCGGGCGTTTCCATATTCTGCTTGCGGGTGCGGGCGGGGCGGCCGGCTTTCGCGGGGACATCGTCGAACTGGCCTTGGAGCCAGTCGTATTCGACGTCCCAGACGCGGGCCCAATGCTTCCAGGCGCCCTCGACGAGGCCGTAATAGAGCGGCAGCGTCGTGATATCGAGTCCGAGGTCGGTCGCGCCCTGCACGTTGGTGTGGCCGCGGAAGATGTTCGCGCCGGTTCCGGGCTTCCCGATATTCCCGGTGGCAAGGCACAGGATGCAGAGCGCGCGAACATTCGCGGTGCCGACCGTGTGCTGGGTCGCCCCCATGCACCAGATCAGCGTCGCGGGCTTCTGGTTCGCGAACTGGTCGGCCACGCGACGAAGCTGCTCGCCGGGCACGCCCGTGACGCGCTCGACCTCGTCGGGCGTCCACTTGGCGACCTCCTTGCGGACGTCGTCCATCCCGTAGACCCGCTTGGCGATGAAGTCCTTGTCCTCCCAGCCGTTCTGGAAGACGTGCCACAGGATGCCCCAGACGAGCGGGATGTCGGTGCCCGAGCGGATGCGGACGTATTCGGTCGCGTGCGCGGCGGTTCGGGTGAAGCGCGGATCGATGACGATCATGTTGGCGCGGTTCAGTTCCTTGCCGGCCAGCACGTGCTGCATGGCGACAGGGTGTGCTTCAGCCGGATTGCCGCCCAAGATGATCATGGTCTTGGCATTGCGGATGTCATTGTAGGAATTGGTCTGAGCGCCGTATCCCCAGGTATTGGCCACCCCGGCAACCGTCGTCGAGTGGCAGATCCGGGCCTGATGGTCGACCGAGTTCGTGCCCCAAAAGGCGCCGAACTTCCGGAACAGGTAGGCGCCCTCGTTGGTGAACTTGGCCGAGCCGAGCCAGTACACTGAATCTGCACCGGACTTGGCCCGGATGGCCTTCATCTTGTCGCCGATCTCGTCGATCGCGACGTCCCAGCTGATCTTGGTCCACTGGCCGTTGACGAGCTTCAGCGGGTATTTGAGGCGGCGCTCGCCATGCACCAGCTCGCGGATGGCCGCACCCTTCGCGCAGTGGGTGCCGCGATTGATCGGGCTCTCCCAGCCAGGCTCCTGCCCGACCCAGACACCGTTCACGACCTCGGCCTTGACCGTGCAGCCGACCGAGCAATGGGTGCAGATATTCGTCTTGATCTGCACCTGCTGGCCGCTGACAGCGGAGCCGGCGGCCTCAGCCTTGCGGACGGCCCCGAGCTGGATCGAGCCCAGGGCCGCAAGGCCGCCGGCCGCGAGGCCGGATTTCCCGAGGAAGGAACGGCGGTCCATCGTGCCAGACGCGAGGCTGGCAGCAAGACCCTGAAGCTTGGCGCGGCCCGCATCGCCGCTCTTGCGCTTGGTCAGCATGGCGATCTCACTTTTTGACCGTCTCGTAGGCGTTGGTTCTGTAGAAGGCCTTGACGTGCTCGGTCTCGCGATAGCGCGCCTTGGATTCCTCGGCTCCGGGATCGTAGGCTTGCGCCACGGTCGCGGTGAGCGGCGACACGGCTGCTGCCACCGCGACGCTCGAGGCTCCGCCGACGGCCCCGAAGAACTTGCGGCGATCCATCGCCTTGGCGTCGTCCCGTGCCATCATCCGTCTCCATTTCGACCGTAGCCCGACCGTGCGGTCAGGCCTCGATCGCGAATGCCTCAGTCTCGATGTCCATGAACAGCCGACCGAGCGCCCCGACATGACTGTAGAAGCGCGCCGCCTTCGCGGTTTCCAGATCGGCGAAGAGCTTGCCGGCCCAGGGCTCGATGTGGCGCGCGAAGAATCGACTCTCCGCTCCGACCTCGGCCGCAACGCGGCCCGAGGCGAGGCTCGCCATGGTGTCGAGCAAGATCGCGATGTGATCCTCGGGCTCACCGACTTGGTCCGCGCGCTCGATGCCGAGCGCTGCCATGTCCTCGCGCACGCGCGCCAGCGGCCGCTCGTTCAGGAAGCCGGTCAGGTAATAGGACGCGTAGGGGAGAAGCTCCCCGCGCCCGACCCCGACGAAAAGATCGAAATACTCCTGGCTGACGGCGGCCGGATCACATTGGCGGGCTGCAGCCGCAAGAGCCTGATGGGCGCGCCCGAGCTGGCTCTGATCGCCTCGAAGCGCGGCCAGTGGTCCCAAAAGATCAGCGTTCGGGGCGCGGCCGAGCAGGACCGACAGCAGTCCGTAATGCTGCGAACGGAACAGGTCGAGATCGTCGGCGACCGGGCCGTCGGCCGTCCCAGCGTCCTCTGACAAACTCGGCTCCTCGCCTGGATAAAGATCGGGCCGAAGCCGGGAGCGCGGAACCTTGGTCAGGGCCCCGACCGCGAGGACCCGGTCGGACGGGACGCGGCGCCAGCTCGACACCGCGAGCTGTGAAATGCCGAGCGAACGCGCGAGGACGCCGAACCCCCCGGCCGCCCGAACCGCCTCCACCAATGCCTCTCCGCGCATCCCCGTTCCATGTGCCGCTCGGCTTCTCCGGCCCGGCACCTGCTCATAATACGAGCTTACAGGGCGAGACAACAGTTGGAATTAGTCCAACTTTGGTCTGGCCGCCCCGTGCCGGCGCCGTCGGGGCGGGAATTGGGACGTGACCCCCGCGACCATTGTGCCTGCCGGCTCTGGCGGGCCGCCAGCCTCGGCCGAGCCGACCGCGGCGGCGGCAGCGAAATCCCGCGCAAGGAGGTTGGGCGATTCCGGACGGCCGTCTCCGGCTGGCACGGCCGGCACATCCCCGTCAGTCGTCCGGTCCAGGGTTGAGGGCCTTTCCGCCGGGTCCGGGATGGGAGCCGCGTCAGCCGTCGATGTCGGCCCGGCATCTTCATCCGGGACGCCCTCCGACCCGGCGTCGTCCCTGATTCGGCTGAACATGCGTCCAAGAGTTGCCTGCACGTCATACCCCGGCAGCAGTGGCCCTGAGACCGGGACGCCTCCCGCGACGTTCCAGTCGTAGCTGTAGTCGCGCGCCTCGCCGACGAAATCCCGGATCGCCGGATCGATCGACCACATGCGCCGGAGCGCCGCCTTGCGGAGGAGCGCCGGGACCCCGGCCCGCAGGAAGGGCGCGAGATCCGTCTCGGCAGTCAGGTCTTCGAGCCGGGGCAGGGCCGAGAGCTCCTCCTCCGAGAGTTCGACCTCCAGGGCTTGCGGCGCCCCCGCAGGGCCCGAGGGCAGCGTCTCGGTGCCGTCGGGGCCGGGTCTGGCGGGCGTCTCGGCCGTGGCGGCGCTCGCATCGAGCTTGCGTCGCGACCAGCGCGCCAGAAAACCGTCATTCCGGCTCACGGAAGCTTTCCCGTTTGCGGCCGTGCTCGCCTCTGGCCAGGGCTTCCTTGTCCTGCCGGTCGCGCTTGCGCTTGAAGAAGGTCTGCTCGACGTGAAACGCGTCGACGAAGGCCGCGATCTCCGCCTGGACCCGTTCGGGCATGGGTACGGCTTCGACGATTTCGCCGATCCCTTCGGCCATCGACTCTCCCTCGTAGGGGTCAGCCGACACCGTCGCGATCTCATGCTCGTCCGGCCCGATCGGCCGCAGAGCGACCCAGAGGGAGGGTCGGCCGGACCGGAGGTTGTCGCGATAATGCGACGTCTCGCCAGGATGGAGGACGAGTTCGAACGAGCCGCCGTAGAACAGCTCCTCCCGCTCGTCGGCCGAGAGCCGGGTCCACGGAGCGACGTCTGCAGGACCCGGCAAGATCGCGACCGGCAGCCAGGCATGGCTGGCCCAGGGTCCTGAGAGCCGGCGCTTGCCGACCACGACTCCCACCTGCATGCGACCGTCCGGCTTCACCGGACCGGTCTCCTCGCCGCTCATCCCGGCCTCCCTGGGTCGAGCAGCGGCAGGCCGGCTACGATGTTCTGCGGCTTCATCAGCACACGGCGATCCGGCGTCATGGCGAGAAGAAGATAGGCCGGGTGGCCGGCCATGTCGGGCCGCAACCGGGCCTCACCCGGCCGGAAACGGAGCCGAAACAGCGCCAGGAGGCGCGCCAGGGTCTCGCTCGGCACGGGCTCGCCGTTCCAGACGGCGTTCCCAATCCTCGTTCCCTCCTGGTCGAGGCCCACGAACCAGCGCCAGTCGCTGTCCACCACCTGGGCCACGGCTTCGACCTCGACCTCGAGATGCAGCAGGTGGCGGATCCAGCTCTCGATGGCCCGGGCCAGGCCGGCCCGGGATTTCGGGCTCGCGGAGATGTTAAGCGCCATCGTGAAGGCGTCCGACCGGCTCCAATAGGTCCAGGCATTCGCGTCGTCGAGGACGTCGAGCTCCGCGCGAGGCAGCCGGCCCAGCATGTCGGCCAGCGGCGACGGCGCCCGGCCCTGCTCCTCCGCCTCGATGATTTCGGCATCGGCCAGGATGGCGGCGCCGTCGAGGAGGGTGACGCGCTGAGGGCGGAAGAAGAGTTCCGCGGCGCGAAGAACGTAAGGGTCGTGGCATTCGTCCAAGGCGTTGCGCAGGATCAGGTGCACGAGCTGGTTCAGGAACAGGGGGGGCATCTGCGGAAGCGGCGACCGGACAAGGCCCAGATAGGCGGCTTCCACCGTCGCGGCCGTCAGGAGGCGGCCACGAAAGGCGAGCATCAACGTCCAGTTCTCGCGCGCATCCGCATCCTCGATCGCTGCGACCTCGGCCTGCGCCACAGGCCGGCGGGGGGCCGCCGACAAGGCCGCGTGCAGCTCCCGCTCGGCCCGGCATGCCTCCGGCGGCGGCATCAGCTCGGGCCGGGCCAGATAGGCGAGCAGCAGCTCGTCCGTGACGAGCAGGCCGCCGCCCTCCGTTCGTACGGCCAGGTGGTGGGCGCTCGAGACCCAGAATTCCCTCACGCCATTCCCCTGCCAGCCAGGCCGACGAGATCGACCCGCTCCACCGGTTCCTCCTCGTCGACTTCCACCAACGCAAAGGCTCGGGCGTGAAGGTGGAGGCGGTCCGCCCCGGCGACACCCGGGCGTGGCGCCAGCAGTCGGAACTGCTCCCTGAGTTCCCCGTCGACCAGGGTTCGATGCATCGCCAGGACGCTGTTCACCGCCGGGCCGCAGAGGGAGGCCGCAACAGCGAGCTCTTCCCGGGCCGCCTCCCGGGCGAGCTCGTCGCTCGGCGCCCCGAGATCGCGCCGGATATGCCGTGCCAGGTCATCCACGGCCTCCTTCATCTCGCGCTCAGTCGCCTCGCTCACGACGACCAGCGTCGAGAAGCCGAACGACCTCACGCCGACGAAGCCGGACCGGAAGGCCGCCATGGTCTTGCCGGACAGGCCGGCCGGGTCGGTGTCGGTGAACAGGAACGAGCCGGTCACCGCCCATTCGCCTGGCTCCGCCGCCCTCTCGAACACGAAGGTGTCGGACGGGTCGAGCCGGATGGTGCGCGGGAGCCGCAGCGTGCTCACAGCCGGGGCCTCCCGGTGCCCGGGTCGAGCCAGGCCGGCTCGCGTAGGGCCGGCACGAACGCGAGCCCCGACGGCGAGTCTCCGGCCGAACGGACATGGCCGGATCTGTCGATCATTGTGCGTCCATCGCCCGACAGCCGGGCGAGGTAGCTCGCGGCCGCGGCCTCGAACCCGTCCTCACGCCAGAGGACGAAGCCTCGCAACAGGTGGCGCGCGAAAGCCTCCGCCAGTCTGTCCCTCTCCTCCGGCCCGAAGCCTTCCTCGTCCAGCGAGGTCGATCCAGGGGTCAGGCCCGGTTCCCCGGCGCGGTCCTTCGAGGCGATCAGGGCGGCCGAGAAGACGAGCCAGTCGGGAATGTGGTCCTCGGCGCAGGCATCGGGCCAGGCGAGCCGTCCGCCGCCGAGCCGGGCGCCGTCGAACCGGATGGTTCCTGGCCAGTCGACCGACAGGGGTTTCTCCGGCGGCGCAACCGAGCCGAGGGCATCCAGGATCGCCGTCATGCCGATGAAGAAGGCGCGCCGGGCCGTCCGGAGCGGCTCATCGGGTTCCAGGATGACGGCCAGGTCCAGCACCTCCTCGCCCGGGCTCCACACGAACGTGCCGGCACCCTCCTGCCCGGCGAGGCGGCAGGCCTGCTCGAACGCGCCCGTGCCGCCGGCTATCCGGACGAGCGAGAAGGCGGGTGGAAGCTCGGGCCGGCGCGTTTCGCGCGCAGCCGTTCGGTCGGTCATGACGGTGCGTCCTCCTTTCCAGCCCTAACAGCTTACGTTCGAACGATTCCAGTCTTACAACAGCGCAGGCACGCCGCCGAACGCGCGACCGCCGCACGCACGAGACCTGATGTTGCCCAACCCACGCCGCGATCTCCTGGCTTGCTCTTGCGAAGGCACCATGCCGCTCGACCCGGACGCGCTCCGGATCGGCTGCACCGGCGAGCTGCACGTGGCAGATCAACTCTGCCGGCGCGAGCTCGACCGCCTGAAGCGGGTGCTCGGAACAGGCGCCTCCGTCACGGTCGGCTGCACCCAGGAGGCGCCGGTCTTCACCGAGGTGGCCGAGGAGCTCGGCGCGGCCGACCGTATCGTCTTCGCCAACATCCGTGAGAATGCGGGCTGGTCGCGGGACGCGAGCGCGGCCGGCCCGAAGATGGCGGCGCTCCTCGCGAGCGCGGCCGAGCTGCCGCCGCCGGTGGGTTCGGTGTCCATGGAGAGTGCCGGCGTGGCGCTGGTCTATGGCTGCGACGAGGTCGCGATCGAGGCGGCGTGGCGGCTGGCCGAGCATCTCGACGTCACTGTCCTGCTGACCCGCCCCGACGGCATCGCGCCGCCACGGGCGACCGAGTTCCCGGTGCTGCGCGGCACGATCACCGGCGCGACGGGGCATCTCGGCGCCTTCGAGATCCGGATCGACGATTACGCCTTGCCGCTGCCGTCCTCGCGGCGATCGCTGGCCTTCGGGCCGGCGCGGGACGGCGCGACCTCCACCTGCGACCTGGTCATCGACCTGTCCGGCGGCCTTCCGCTGTTTCCGGCGCACGAGGTCCGGTCAGGCTACCTCCGGGCGGACCCGCGCGATCCGGCCGCGGTGGAGCGCGTGCTCTTCGCGGCGTCGCACCTAGTCGGGGAGTTCGACAAGCCGCGCTTCGTGCAGATGCGCGAGAACCTGTGCGCCCATTCCCGCTCGCGCATCACCGGCTGCACCCGTTGCCTGGACGTCTGCCCGACGGGCGCCATCACACCCGCCGGCGATCATGTCCGCATCGACCCCTACATCTGCGCCGGCTGCGGCAGCTGCGCGGCGGTCTGTCCGACCGGTGCCGCCGCCTATGCGTTGCCGCCCGCGGATGTTCTCGTGCGGCGCCTGCGCGCCCTGGTCCGGACCTATCGCGAGGCGGGCGGGCGAGACGCCGTGGTGCTGTTCCACGACGGCGACCACGGCGCGCCGCTGATCGAGGCGCTGGCCCGGTTCGGGGATGGGCTGCCCGCTCATGTCCTGCCGGTCCTCGTCAACGAGACGGGCCAGGTCGGCCCGGAGGCGCTGGCCTCCGTTTTCGCCTACGGGGCGGCGGGGGCAGTCCTGCTCCTGCGCGCGCGGCCGAAGCACGACACCGCCCCGATCCGCCGCGTGATCGATCTCTCCAACACCGTCCTGGGCGCCCTCGGCTACGGGTCGGACCCGGTCCGGGCCATCGAGACGGACGATCCGGATGGCCTGGGGGCGGCCCTCGACGCCCTTTCTCTCGGGCGGCCGACCGAGAGGCCGGCATCCTTCCTGGTGTCGAGCCAGAAGCGGGGCCTCCTGGAGCTCAGCTTCCGGGAGCTCCATCTCGCCGCGCCGGAACCGGTCGACGTCGTGCCTCTCGCAGCAGGTGCTCCCTTCGGCGGGCTGCTCTTCGACACCGAATCCTGCACCCTCTGCCATGCCTGCGTGGGCGCCTGCCCGACCAACGCCCTGTCGGACGACCCCGACCGGCCGCTCCTCGCCTTCAACGAGAGCCTCTGCGTGCAATGCGGGCTTTGCGCCAAGACCTGCCCGGAGGACGTGATCACGCTCCAGCCGCAGATCGACTTCGGGGCCTGGCGCCAGGGCCGCCGGACCGTGAAGGAGGAGGAGCCGTTTCACTGCATCAACTGCGCCAAGCCCTTTGGGACGCGCAGCACCATCGAGGGCGTGATCGCGAAGCTCCGCGACCGACACTGGATGTTTTCTGGCCAGGCCGGCCAGGACCGCACCCGCATCCTGCAGATGTGCGAGGATTGTCGGGTCGAGGTCGTCGTCGGCGAGAGTTTCGACCCGCATTCTCCGGGACGTCCACTTCCACGGACCGGCGCGGATGATCTGCGGGAGCGCACGGTTCGCAACGGCGAGGTCGGCTGACCGGCGGCCCGGGCGCCCCCAAGTCAAGGACGCGTGGCCCCTCGGAGAAACTCGACCAGCGCCGCGCGGTCCCGTTCGTTCGAGACGATCTGCTCGGGCATCTTCGTACCAGGCGTGTAGCGGGCCGGGCCGATTTCGAAGAGCTTGCTGATGGTGTCGCTGCTCCACACGATGTCGAGCTTCTTCAGCGCCTCGGTGAACGGGTAGCCGGGCGCGGTCGCGATGCGGCGGCCGAAGACGCCGTGCAGCGTCGGCCCGGCGCGGTTGCCGTCGTCCGGCGTCAGCGTGTGGCAGGCGGCGCAGGCCTGGAACACCTCGGCGCCGCGACTTCCCGTGAACCCGGCCAACATGTCCTTCGGCCGCTCGAGCGAGACCGGGCCGATGGGCTCGCCGCTCATTGCGTTCCAGCGGCGGACCAGCCGGTCGCTGCCGCCCGTCAAGATCTCGCGGCCATCGGGCCGGTAGGCGAGCGACCAGACCGGCAGCCCCGGTCCGACGAGGTGGAACAGGATCCGGGCCTCGGCACGGTCGATCACGGCCACCGTGCCCACGACCGTCGCGGCCGCGATGCGGCTGCCGTCCGGCGAGGAGGCGAGCGCGATCACGGGACCGCGCGGCAGCTCGATTGCGGCCCGGAGCGTGCCGTCAGCCTTGAGGAGGCGAACGATACCGTCCGCGCCCGCCGTCGCGATCTCCCCGTCCGGCGCCGTCGCAACCGCGTTCAGCGTTGAGGGCAGCGTCACGATGACGGGGGCGCCACCCGCCTCTTTCGGCCAGATCCGCAGCGTGAGGTCGGAGCCGGCCGTCACTGGCCGCCCGTCCGGCAGGAATGCGACGGCATTGACGTTGCCTCCATGCCCCTCCAGCACGCGCTGTCCGCCCCCGGCCAGCGAGCGAATGCGCGCGGTGCCGTCCCAAGAGGCGGAGGCCAAGTCGCGGCCATCCGGCGAGACCGCGATCGCGGCCACCGGGCCGGAATGCTCCGCGAATTGCCGGATGGGCGCTGCTTCGCCCGCGCGCCAGAGCGCGATGCGGCCGTCTTCGCCGCCGCTGAGGAAGTCACCGTCCGGCAGGAACGCGACCGCACTGACCGCGCCGTCGTGGAAGCGAAGCACGCCGAGGGCGACGCCGTCGTCCACCGACCAGAGGATCGACGACTGATCGAAGCTGCCTGACACCGCACGGAGCCCATCGGGCGACACCGCAAGCGCCCGGACCGGGCCGCCATGGCCGCGCAGCTGCGCGGTCGCCTGTCCGGCCAGGGTTCCAAGCAGGAGGGCTGCGCCGACCGCGATCCGGATACCGCGGATCGGTCCACGCCCGGCGCGTCGAGAGCCCGCCATCATCGATCCGCCGCCGGGGTAAGATGGAGCCGGATCGCGTGCCGGGTGACCCCGGGCGGGGAACGATGGCCATGGAAACGGCGAGCGGCGCATCCGAGGAGCCTACCGCGCCAGCCGCAGGGCACAAAGCCCTGCTGCTCGACTTCCTTCGTGAGACGGCGAGCTCGCGTCGAGCATGCGCGTCAATCGCCGAGTGAGGCCGGTCATCGCGTTCGGCGACCTCATTAACGCGCGGACTCATGGTCAATGATGCACTCGCTGCGTGCAGGTAGGCGGCGCTTCACGTATTGTGGGACACGGGATCTAGTCATTCGCAGGTTTGCTGAGAGAAGGGCCTGATCAAAACCCGGCGATGGTGTTGGCTCGACCGGAGCTCAACCCCAAGGTGGCTGAAAATTTGGGCAGAAGGGCAAGGTGTCGTCTCGCCCAGCCCACTTCATTCAGCTGTCACGAGCCCCGGTTATGCCCCGCCTCCTGCACGTGAGAGCGCGGATGACCGGAATATCGATCTCGGGCGTGAGCAAGAGTTTCGGGTCGACCCCCGTGCTGCGCGATGTCTCGCTCGAGGTCGCCGACGGCGAATTCCTGACGCTGGTCGGCCCGTCCGGCTGCGGGAAGAGCACGCTGCTCCGGATCCTGGCCGGCCTGGATTTCGCCGATAGCGGCCGCGTCTCGATCGGGGGACGCCCGGTCGACGACCTCGCGCCGAAGCGCCGCGACGTCGCCATGGTGTTCCAGAGCTACGCTCTCTACCCCTACATGACGGTGGCCCAGAACATCGCGCTGCCGCTCGAGATGAGGCGGCTCAGCGCCGCGCAGCGCCTGCCCCTCGTCGGGCGGTTCTGGCCGGGGGCGCGCGCGGCCCGGCAGGCGATCGCGAGCGAGACCTCCGAGACCGCGGCGTCGCTCGGCCTCGGCGGGCTCCTCGACCGCCGTCCCGCGCAGCTGTCCGGCGGCCAGCGCCAGCGCGTGGCGCTCGCCCGCGCCATGGTGCGGCATCCCCAGGTGTTCCTGATGGACGAGCCGCTCTCGAACCTCGACGCGAAGCTGCGTGTCCAGGCCCGGGCGGAGATCGCCGAGCTGCACCGGCGGCTCGGGGTGACCTTCATCTACGTCACGCATGACCAGTCCGAGGCCATGACCCTGTCCGACAGGGTGGCCGTCATGGCGAACGGCCGCATCCTGCAACTCGCCGCGCCCCAGACGGTCTACGACGACCCGGAGAATGTGGAGGTCGCGCGGTTCATCGGGACGCCGGAGATGAACCTGCTCCCGGCGACGGTCTCCGCGAACGGCATGGTGGAATGTGCCGGCGCCGTCCTGCCGGTGTCCGTCGACGCTCCGCGCGGCGCGGCCCTTGAGATCGGGATCAGGCCGGAAGCCTGGCGGGTCTTCGAGCAGGGCGATCCCGGGCGGCGCGGTCCGGCGCTCGCGGGGCGGATCCGGCGTCTCGAGCATCTCGGCTCCGACACGCTGCTCCATGTCGGGGTGCCCGGCATCGAGGCTCCCGTCGTCGCGCGCGTCCCGCCGAGCTTCGAGGGCGTCGCGGACGACTTGGTGGCGCTCGCGCCCCCGTCGAACCGGATCCTCGCCTTCGGCAGCGACGGTCGGCGTATCGCCATCCGTGCTGCGACGAGCGCGTCGGCGGTGCGGAGTCTGGAACTCGCCGGTGGCTGAGGCGGCGCTGACGATGGCCGCGCCCGCTTCGGCGCAAGGAAAGCGCGCCCGGCCCGGCGCCTGGGCAGAGGCGGCCGCCGCCTTCGTGCTGGCCGGCCCCGGCATTCTCCTCATGTGGCTGATGCTGATCGGCCCGGCGCTCATGGTCGCGCTCCTGTCCCTGACGGACTGGACGTTCGGGGCGCCCACGATCGCGTTTGCCGGGCTCCAGAACTACCGCGACCTGGCGGCCGACGAGGCTTTCTGGGCCTCGCTCCGCAACACGGTCGCTTACGTCGCCTTCGTGGTCCCGGTCTCCGTCGCGCTCGGGCTCGGGGTCGCGCTCCTGATCGAATCGGGGACCTCCGGCCGCGGCTTCTATCGGGCGGTCTACTTCCTGCCCGTCACTTCCACCTTGCTGGCGATGGCGCTCGTCTTCCAGTTCGCCTTCCATCCCACGGCCGGGATCGTGAACCAGGTGCTGGGCGCGCTCGGCCTGCCGACCGACGACTGGCTGAAGAACCCTGCAACCGCGCTCTACGCGCTCGGCATCATCGGCATCTGGCAGGCGGTCGGCCTCAACATGGTCCTGTTCCTGGCAGGGCTGAAGGCGATCCCGCGCGACCTCTACGAAGCGGCCGCGATCGACGGGGCGGATGGCGCCTTCGAGCGGTTCCGGCGCGTGACCTGGCCGATGCTCGGGCCGGCGCTCGTCTTCGTGGTCACGATCACGGCGATCCGGTCCTTTCAGGTCTTCGACACGGTCGAGGTCCTCACGGGCGGCGGCCCGAACAAGTCGACGAGCGTGCTGCTCTTCCAGATGTACCAGGAGGGGTTCAGCTTCCTGCGCTCAGCCTACGCGGCCGCGATCACCTGCGTCTTTCTCGCTTTCGTCCTCCTCATCACGCTCCTCCAGGTCACGTTCCTGGATCGCCGCGCCCATTACGGCTGATGATGGCCGCCCGTTCCCTCACGCCGATCGGCCTCGCCGCCGCGGGCTTCCGCCATCTCGTCCTCGGGGCAGGGGCCGTCGTGATGCTGGCGCCCTTCGTCCTCATGGTGTCGATCAGCCTGAAAGGGTCGGGCGAGATCTTCGCCCCGGGCTTCCGGCTCCTCCCAGAGACCTGGGCCGCGGCCGAGAATTACGGCGCGGCCTTCTCGAAGCAGCCGCTCCTCCGCTACCTCCTCAACGGGGTCGGAATCGGAGCCGCGATCTTCGTCGCCCAGGCGCTCGTCGCCGTGCCCTGCGCCTATGCGCTGGCGAAGCTCCGCTGGCGCGGGCGCGACACCGTCTTCGGCTTCGTGCTGCTCGGCCTCCTGATCCCGCATCAGGTGACCGCGATCCCGCTCTACATCGGGCTCTGGAAGCTCGGCCTGCTCGACACCTACACGGCCATCATCCTGCCCTCGACCATCTCGGTCTTCGGCATCTTCCTGATGCGACAGTTCTTCCTGACCGTCCCGGACGACCTGATCCACGCCGCTCGGCTCGACGGGCTGTCCGAACTCGCGATCGTCTGGCGCATCATGGTGCCGACCGCGATCCCGGCGCTGGTCTCGTTCGGCATCCTGTCGCTCGTCTGGAACTGGAACGAGTTCTTCTGGCCGCTCGTCGTGGTGCAGTCCGAGCATCTCGCGACGCCGCCGCTCGGCGTCCTGTTCTTCGCCAATGCGGAGGCCGGCACGAATTACGGGGTGCTGATGGCCGCGGCCGTCGCGATCAACGCCCCGCTCGTCGTCGCCTTCCTGGCCGCCCAGCGCCTGTTCGTCGAGGGCGTCACGATGAGCGCCGTGAAATGACCACCGGAGACCCGCGATGAAGACCACACGCCGACACCTGCTCGCATCTGGCGCAGCTCTCGGGGGCACCCTCGCGATGCCGACCTATCTGCGAGCCCAGAGCGCGCCGACCGAGATCTCCGTCCAGTACTCGAACCCCGTCCTGTTCAAGGAGCTGATGGAGAATGTCGCCAAGGCCTTCATGGCCAAGCATCCGGGCATCACGGTCACGCTGCGGGCGCCGGAGCAGGACTACGAAGCCATCCTGCAGCGCAACCTCCGCGATTCCGTGACCCGGAACCTGCCGGATGTCGCGTTCCACGGTCTCAATCGCCAGCGCACGCTCGAGGAGCGGGGCATCCCGGTCGATCTCCGGCCGCTCATCGACGCCGATCCGGAGACGAAGGACCTCGGCTTCTCGCCCACGCTGCTTTCCCTCGGCGACACGGGCGGCAAGCAGACCGGGATCGGTTTCGCGCTCTCGACGCCGATCCTCTATTACAACGCCGACCTCCTGAAGGCCGCCGGAGCCGATCCGGACGCGCTGCCGAAGAGCTGGGACGAGGTGATCCGCCTCGCCGCCGCGATCCACAACCCGGCCGCGAACCGGACCGGGATGTTCTTCGACTGGACCGTCACCGGGAACTGGTCGTGGCAGTCGCTCGTCTTCTCGCATGGCGGCGCGCTGCTGGATCCGACCGAGACCAAGGTCGCGTTCACGGAGGAGCCCGGCCGGCAATCGATCCGGGTCCTCCGCCGGATGGTCGACGAGGGCCGCATGCCGGACTTCAAGTCCGAGACCGCCTTCCAGGACATGTTCGCCGGCCGCCTCGGCATCTTCATGAACTCGACCGC
The DNA here is from genome assembly GCF_964242715.1 of uncultured Enterovirga sp. Lineage (NCBI taxonomy): Bacteria > Pseudomonadati > Pseudomonadota > Alphaproteobacteria > Hyphomicrobiales > Methylobacteriaceae > Enterovirga > uncultured Enterovirga sp. The sequence goes on along the minus strand of NZ_CAXTAZ010000001.1, from coordinate 266,955 downwards.
CCAGCTCGGGCGCTTCAACCGCGAGATCGCGGGCCGCTACCGGCTCGTCTGCGGCCGTTTCCCGCTCTCCTCGCCGGCGGCGCGGCTTCCGGCCGGCGGCAATGTCGGCATGATCTTCACGCGGGACGAGGCGAAGCAGAAGGCCGCCTGGGAGTTCCTGAAATTCTCCTGCGGCCCCGTCGGGGCGACGATGATGGTGAACGCGACCGGCTACATGCCCGGAACCACGATCCCGGCCCAGCGTGAGGATCTGCTCGCGAAATTCTATCGCGATAATCCGAACCATCTCGTCTCGATCGGCCAGCAGGACGTGATCCGGAGCTGGTACGCCTTCCCCGGCCAGAACGCCCTGAAGATCACCGACGTCGTCAACGACCATATCCAGACGGTCGTGGCCAAGCGTGGCGAGGCCGAGCCGACCCTCGAATCCATGGCCAAGGCCGTCGGGGCACTCCTGCCCCGCCGGGCAGGCTGAACGCGATGTCGTCGACCCGCATCGCGCTCGTCTCCGACATCCACCTGTCGCGACAGAGGCCCTATTTCCACTTCAACTGGGAGATCCTGCTCGAATGCCTCGCGGCGGAGCGGCCGGATCTCGTCCTGGTGACGGGCGACCTCGCGATCGACGGGGCCCATCGCTCCGACGATCTCGCCTTCGCACGGTCCGAACTCGCCCGGCTTCCCTGCCCCTGGCTCGCCGTGCCGGGCAATCATGACGTCGGCAACAACGTGCCGGACCTCCGCGGCGAGGCCGTCATCACCCGCGAGCGCCTCGCCGCCTACCGGGAGGCGATCGGCCCCGACCATTGGGTCGACGACCGCGTCCCGGGCTGGCGCCTCATCGGATTGAACAGCCTGCTCGGCGGCTCGGGCTTTCCCGAGGAGAGCGAGCAGGCCGGCTTCCTCTCGGACACGTTGGACGGGGCCGAGGGCCGTCGTGTGGCGCTCCTCTACCACGTGCCGTTCTGCGACGCCGATCCGGCCGACCCGACCCTGTCCGGCGCCTTCTGGCATCCTGGCAACAGGGCCCTGCTGCAACGGCCCTTCGACGAGGGCCGGATCGCGCTCGTGCTGTCGGGCCACCTCCACGAGAGCCGCGACCGAACCATCGGCCCGGTGCGCCATGTCTGGGCGCCGGGAGTCGCCTTCGTCACCGACATCGCGGGCGAATGGCGCATCGGCTGGGGCGGGAGGAAGCGCGTCGGCTTCGGTCTGCTGACGCTCGGCCCGGACGGCGCGATCGAGGTCGCGTTCCGGGAGCCGCGCGCGATGATGAATATCGATATCGGCAGCTGGCTCGTGGACGGCATCGGCCATTACGCGGTCTTCGCGGGCGAGCGGCCTTTCCTCGGCCCGCGCGTCGCCGGAGAGCCGGATCGGGCTCTCGATCCAGCTGAGGCGGCCTGAGGTCATGGCTCCGACCCGCATCGCGATCGTCACCGACATCCATCACGGGGAGGACACGCTCTCGAAGCGCGGCACGGCAGCTCTCCCGTTCCTCGGGCGCTTCGTCGAGGACGCGAACGCGGCAGGCGTCGACGCGGTGGTCGATCTCGGCGACCGCATCTCGGACGAGGATCCCGAGCGCGACCGCGCGCTCCAGGGCGAGGTGGCGGCGCTGTTCGGGCGGCTCGCCATGCCGCGCCATCATGTGGACGGCAACCACGACCGCGCCCACCTCACCGGTCCCGAGAACGAGCGCTCGCTCGGGCAGCGCGGAGGAACGCGAAGCGTCGATCTCGGGCCGGTGCGGCTCGCCTTCTGGCAGCCGGACGTGGTGCTGACGCACGACCGGCCGCTCCGGCTCGCGCCGGGCGATCTCGACGCCCTGTCCGGGCTGCTCGCCGCCGACGACCGGCCGACCCTCCTGTTCAGCCACGTGCCCCTGTCCGGCCAGTCGAATCTCGGCAACGCCTGGTTCGAGAACAATCCGGATCACGCAACGTACCGCTCGGACATCGCGGCGATCCGGGCCACGATCGCGGCGGCGCCGTGCCGGATCGCGGCCTTCTCCGGCCACGTCCACTGGAACAGCGTCACCACGGTCGACGGGACGCCGCATCTCACGCTTCAATCCCTGACCGAGACCTTCACGACCGCCGGCGAGCCGAGCGGCTGCCGGGCCATGCTCACGATCGAGAGCGATCGCCTCGCCTGGTCGGTCACCGGCCTCGACCCGCTCTCGGTGGGGCTGCCGTGGTCACCGACGAAACCCGTGTGGCACGGGGCACTCCCACGGTTCGGGCGCGACATGCCCGCTGGGGGCAATCAGGCGTCGGATATCAGGACGGCCGCCGGCTGATGCGGCGGGCTCACTGTCCGGGCTACTTCGCTGGCCCGCTGCCGAGAACCGCTCGCAACCTTCGGCCGAGGTCGCCGGAGCGCCCGTGAGAGCGGCCGCTCCGAGCAAGGCGGCGGCGCGCCGCTCTGCCTCGGGATGCTCCGCGACCCTCCTATCGGCTTTCTGACGCTTTCGGGGCGATCCCTAGTAGAACCACCGCGCCGGCACGAGGACCAGCGCGGGCCAGATCACGAGCAGCGCGAGCACGAGCAACTGGGCGATGAGGAAGGGAGTCACGCCGCGGATCACGGCGCCGAGCTCGATCCTGCCGACCGCGGAGACGACGTTCAGCACCGTTCCGACCGGTGGGGTGATCAGGCCGATGGCGTTGTTCATGATGAACAGGACGCCGAAATAGACCGGGTCGATACCGGCGCTTTTCACGAGCGGCATCAGCACCGGCGTCAGGATCAGGATGGTCGGGATGAAGTCGAGCGCTGTGCCGACGATCACCACCAGCAGCATCATCGCGGCCATCAGCAGGATCTTGTCGTCCCGAAGCGGGGCCAGCATGGCGGCGATATCCTGGGGGATGCTCGCGATCGCGATCAGATAGGCGGATGCCGAGGCGGCCGCGACGAGGAACATGACGGCCGCGCTCGTCCGAATGGCGGACAGGAAGCACCCGTACAGCGCGGCCGGCGTCAGCTCGCGGTAGACGAACATCCCGATGCAGATCGCGTAGACGGCCGCCACCACGGCCGCCTCGGTCGGCGTGAACACGCCGGCCTTCAGTCCTCCCACGATGATGACCGGCAGAACGAGGGCGAGCGTCGCGTCGATCATGCTGCGGCCCGCCTCGCGCCAGCTTCGGCGAGGCAGCACCGCGGCGTCCGAGTTGCGGCTCACGAGCCACCAGGTCGCGGCGAGCGCGAGACCCATCATGACGCCCGGAACGATCCCGGCCATGAACAGCCGCGAGATCGACACCCCGCCGGCCACCCCGAAGACGATGTAGCCGATCGATGGCGGGATCACGGGCGCGATGATGCCGCCTGCCGCGATCAGGCCGGCGGAGCGCGGCAGGTCGTAGCCCGCCTTGCGCATCACCGGAATCAGCATCGCGGCGAGCGCCGCCGTGTCGGCCACGGCCGATCCGGAGAGGCTCGCCAGCAGGATCGCGGCGATCACCGCCACGTAGCCGAGCCCCCCGCGCCGATGCCCGACGAGCGCCATACAAAAGCTGACGAGGCGCTGCGAGAGACCTCCCGCGTTCATCGCCTCGCCGGCCAGGAGAAAGAAGGGAACGGCCAGCAACGGGAAGCTGTCGGCGCCGTTGATCATCTGCAGCGCGATGAGCTGCCAGTCGAAGGCGCCGAGCTGCCACATCAGCGCTCCGGAGGTGACCAGGAGCGCGAAGGCGATCGGCAGGCCGAGGGCCATGGTGCCGAGCAGCGCTCCGGTGAAAAGGAGGACGGTCACGGCTCCAGGCCGTGCGCCACGAGACTTTCCCCGGGGTCGCCGAGCGCCGTCACCGCGAGGTCGGCCAGTGCGAGGGCACCGATGCCGATCGCAGAGACCATCCCGGCCGCATAGGTCCAGCCCGTCGGGATGCCGGAGACCGGGGCGTAGTTCGTGGCGTTGAGGATCGTCTGCTCCCAGGCGCCCCAGCCGAACACCACGCAGCAGCCGACGATCATGAGGTCGCAGACCGCCCGGCAGACGCGCCGCCCGGCGGCCCGCAGGGTCCCGACCACCATCTCGACTCCGAGATGCCCGTGCTGCCGCATGACCGGCACCGCGCCCAGGAAGGTAAGCCAGACGAAGAGGACCCGCGACGCCTCCTCGCTGACGATGATGCCGGAGTTGAAGCCGTAGCGGAGGACCACGTTGCCGAAGACGAGGACCAGCATGGCGGCCAGGATCGCGACGAGCAGGGCCTCGATTCCTCGAAAGCCGAGATCGACGAGCCGCCTCCCTTGGCCGCGGTTCACGCCAGCACGCCCTCGATCGCGAAAACCCGGGCCGGAGCGCCGTCGGCACCAGGGATCAAGAGGGGAGCGGCGCAGAGCAGGACGCGAGGCGCTGCGAGCTCGCTCGTGTTCACGACGTATTCGATCAGCGTCACGCCAGTCTTCAGCAGCACGTCGTGGGTGACGTGCTGGTCGTTCGGAACGCTCCGGCCGTCGAGGAGCAGGCGGATCGGGTAATCCTGGGGAAAGTCGAAGGCCACGGCCTTGGGGCGCTTGCGCGCGAGCCATTCGGCGGCGTCGCGCGACAGCCAGGGTGCCTCGCGCCAGAACGCGGCGGTGGCCGAGTCGCGCCGGCGGTCCCAACCGGCCGAGAGGAGCAGGATCTCGCCGTCCGGTCCGCCAGGATCGCCGGCCTCGAGCTGGTCGGGTCCGATCTCGGCGTTGTCGGGCACGTCGCGGAGGTCGAGCACGCGACAGGGGCCGACGACCTTGTCCAGCGGCGTCGCCTCGATCGTCGGCGCGTGCGCGACGAAATGGGCCGGCGCGTCGACATGGGTGAAGCCGTGGCAGGTGGTCGACAGCCGCGTGACCCGGAACTGGTCGCCCGCCGCGATGTCGCCTTTGACCTGCACGTCCGGGTTCCAGCGGAAATGCGGTCCGATCGGCATGCTGAGGTCGACGATCCGCATCGCGCTCACGCCGACGTGGCATCGATCCGGGCGGCGAGTTCCGGCCCGAATTTCTCGACGAAATCCTTGCGGACCGCGTCCGCCACGATCTTCCGGAAGGCCTCGCGGTCGATGCTCTCGACCACTTGCATGCCCTTGCTCTTCAGCTCCGCCAGGCTTGTCGCCTCGGCGTCGGCGTTCATCGCCCATTGCAGCCGGGCTGTCTCGCGGGCCGTGTCGACCAGGATCTTCTGCAGGTCGGGCGGAAGCGCGTCGTACTTGGCCTTGTTCATGATGAGCGGGCCGGTCGTGAAAGCGTGTTGGCTCATGGTCAGGTGCTTCTGCACCTCGAAGAACTTGGCGTTGAGGATCAGCGTGACCGGGTTCTCCTGGCCGTCGACGGAACCCATTTCGAGCGCCGTGAACAGCTCGGTGAACGCCATCGGCGTCGGCACCGCGCCGAGAAGCTGGAAAGCCTTGATATGCGCCGGATTGGGCGTCGTCCGGATCTTCAGGCCCTTGAGGTCGTCGGGCCCACGGATCGGGCGACGGTTGTTGGTGAGGTTGCGCCAGCCGATGTCCCAGGTGGCGAGCGCCTTGAGGCTCGACCCTTCCAGCTCCCGGCGGAGCTCGTCGCCGACCGGGCCGTCGAGAACGGCCGCGACGTGTTTCCGGTCGCGGAACAGGAAGGGCAGGTCGAGCACGTTCAGCTTCGGGGCCATCCCGGTGAAATACGGGTTGCCGGTGAGCCCGATATCCAGGGAGCCGCCGCGCACGGCATTGACCATGGTGGGATCGTTGCCCAGCACCCCGCCGCCGAAGACCTGGATCTCGACCCTGCCCTTGCTGCGTTCCTTCATCAGCTCGGCGAAGCGGAGCGCCGCCTTGTGCCAGCTGTCGCTTTCGGGGTGGGGGTGGGCGAAGCGCCAGCGCATCGGCGTTTGCGCGCGAACGCCGCTCGCGACTGCTGCAAGCGCCGCGCCCGCGAGAACGGTCCTACGGGTGAGAGCCATCGGTCCTCCCAAATGTGCACACCGCCGATCGAGCATGGAGAGATCCTCTCCTGCCCCGACGGCCGGAGCGTGTGATCCGCTCCTTCGACCGTGGGGAGGGTGAGCCTCGCACCGGGCGCTTGTCAATCGACTTGTATGCAAGTTACTCGACGGACGAATTGGGAGTTCAGCACCGATGCAGTTCGCCACCCTGTTCGCGCCGGCCCGCTCGCGCTCTGTCACGGCGGGCCTCGTCGGCTGCGGCGAGTTCGGGCTTTCGCTGATCGCTCAGTCTCGGCGCATGGAAGGGCTCACCGTCGCGGCTGTCGTGGATCGCGATCCCGAGCGCGCCAGGGCGTCGCTGGCCGAGATGGATGTCGATGCGCGCCTGTGCGGAGATCTCGACGCCGCGCGGGCTGCGCTTGAAGTGGGGGCGGTCGCGATCTGCGCCTCGGTGGAGCTTCTGCTCGCGCTGCCGATCGAGATCATGGTGGAGGCGACCGGCGACCCCGAGGCGGGTGCGCGCTTCGCGGAGGCGGCGATCGAGGCGGGCCGCGGCGTCGCCATGGTGTCCAAGGAGGCCGAATGCGTGGTGGGGCCGATCCTCGCCCGCAAGGCGCGTGCGAGACAGGTTCCCTACACGCTCGTCGATGGCGACCAGCCGAGCCTCCTGATCGGGCTCGTCTCCTGGGCCCGGGTGCTCGGCCTGCCGGTGATCGCGGCGGGAAAGAGCAGCGAATACGACTACGTCTTCGATCCGGACGCCGGAACTGTCACCTGGACGGACTTGCAGGCCGAGGCGCCGCGCCTCGATGAGGTCTGGCATCTCGAGGGACGAGACATCGCAACGGTGCTGGATGCGCGCGCCGCGCAAGTCTCGGCCCTGCCGCTTCGGACCGTTCCCGATTACTGCGAGATGTGCCTGGTCGCGAACGCGACCGGGCTCCGGCCCGACCGGCCCGATTTCCACGCGCCGCTCACGCGGACGACGGAGCTGCCCGACGTGTATTGCCCGCGTGCTGAAGGCGGCGTGCTCGAGCGGTCCGGCGTGCTCGACGTGTTCAATTGCCTCCGGCAGGCGGAGGATGCGAGCTTCGCGGGCGGTGTCTTCGTGGTCGTCGAGCTTGCGGACGAGAAGACCGGCCACCTCTTTGCCGGCAAGGGCATCCCGACCTCCTGCAACCGCCGCTACGGCCTGGTCTACAACCCGTCGCACCTGCTCGGCGTGGAGGCGCCGATCTCGATCGTCGCAGCGGCGAGACTCGGTCACGACATGCTCGACGAGGCGTACCGGCCCGTCTGCGACCTCGTCGCCCGGGCCGAGCGCGATCTGCCGGCTGGCCGCTGCCTCGATATCGTCGGGCTACGCCACGCGGTGCCCGACCTGCAACCGCTTCTGGTCGATGCCGCCCCGGCCCGCGGGAGCGCGCCTCTTCCCTATTACATGGCCGTCGGCCGCACCCTCGTTCGGCCGGTCCGGCGTGGCGCCTGGATCAGGGCCGACGACGTCGACCAGCCGGTCGGGTCGGTTCTGTGGCGGCTCCGGGCGGAGCAGGATGCCGCCTTCTTTCTGGCCTGACGGTCAGACGACGAGCCGGCCGCCGTCGACCATAAGGCTTTCGCCGGTGATGTAGGACGCCTCGTCCGAGGCGAGCCAGACGATCGGGATCGCGATCTCGCGCGTGTCGGCCCACCTGCCCATCAGGCAGGTCGCCTCGGCCTCCGCGTCGAGATCGGCATGGCTCCGGCCGGCCGCCTTCGCCCTGCGGTCGTGAAAGGGCGTGAAGGTGAGGCCGGGGCAGACGGCGTTCACGCGCACGCCGTTTCGCGTCTCCTCGAAGGCCAGGGTGCGGGTCATGGACACGATCCCGGCCTTCGTCACATCGTACTGACCCATCCCGGCCCGAGGGTTGAAGGCGTGGGTGGAGGAGACGTTCACGATCGCGCCGCGAGCTGCGCGGAGATAGGGGAGCGCCTCGCGAGCCAGGTAAGCGTAGCTGAGGAGGTTCACGGCGAGGATCTGCCGCCAGGTCTCGCTCTTCGCCTCCGCCAGGCGCTCGTAGGACCGGATGCCGGCATTGTTCACGAGGATGTCGAGACGGCCGAAGGCGCGCTGGGCTTCGGCCACGATCTCGGCCGCGCTCTCCTCCTGGCCGAGATCGGCCAGGAACGGAACCACCTCCGCGCCCGGCACGCTTTCCCGGATGCGCCCGACCACGCTCTCCATGGCCTCGGCGTCCCGGTCGACGAGGACGATCCTGGCGCCCTCCTCGCAGAAGACCTGGCCGACGGCCGAGCCGATGCCGCCGGCGCCTCCGGTCACGATCGCAGCCTTGCCGGCCAAACGTTGTCCCACGACAGCTCTCCTCCCGATCGTCAGCTGAAGCTCGCGCCGATCTCGACGAAGGTCTCCTCGCCGCGCGCCGCCCGCCACATGCCCGCTATGCTATAGAGTGTCATGACCGCCCCGGTCGCCGGGATCGCGAGATACCACCAGCCCTTGTCCAGACCGAGAAATGGCATGGTCTCGCCCGCCACGGCCATGAACTCTCCGCCCTTCAGCGTCAGGACGAGTGCGACCGCGAGCATCAGCGCCTGGTTGAATACCCCGAGCGCCCTCTTCCAGCCCTCGGAGACCATGGCGTCGAGAAAGCCCACCCGGTACAGCGTGCCCTCGCGCCAGAGCGCGAGTGCGCCGAGGAAGCTCATCCAGGCGAACAGCCACTCGATCGCCTCGTCATATCCCGACAGGACGTTCCAGGGCAGGAAGCGCACGAGGACGGCGAGGAGGAGCAGGACCGAGAGCGCGATCAGGCACGCCACCACGCCCCATTTGCAGAAGGCGGCGACGCCCCGGTCGAGACGGAGGAGGAGAGCCGGCATCAGTTGACCACCCCGTAACCCAAGGTCCTGGGAAGCCAGAGCGAAAGCTCCGGGACGTAGGTGATGATCCCGAGCACCGCGATCAGGGCGACGAGGTAAGGCCAGAGCTCCCGGCTGATCTCGGCGAGCGGCACCCGCGCGATGGAGGACACCACGTAGAGGCAGAGGCCGACCGGCGGCGTGACGAGGCCGATCATCAGGTTCAGCACGATGATGACCCCGAAATGGACGGGGTCGACGCCGATGGTCTTGATGATCGGGGCCAGGATCGGAAAGGCGATGATCAGGATGGCCACGCCTTCGAGCGCCGTGCCGAGCACCAGCAGCACGACGTTGATGATGAGGAGGACGAGCCACGGCTGCTGGGCGATCGAGAACATCGCCTCGAGAGCGGCATTCGGGATCTGCTGCTGGATCAGCACCCAGCCGAAGGGCTCGGCGACCGCGATGATGAACATGACCTGCGCGGTCTGCCGGCCGGTCTCCCAGAGGATGTCCGGCACCTGCGCGAGGGAAAGCTCGCGGTACCAGAGAGTTCCGAGCAGCAGCGCGTAGAGGGCGGCAACAACTGACGCTTCGGTCGGGGTGGCGACGCCGGTGAATATGGCCGTTAGGATGAGCGGCGGCATGATCAGCGCCGGGAGCGCCCGGCCAACGATCTCGAGCGTCTGGGGCCAGGGCGGGCGCGGATCGCCGACCGGCAGGTTCTGGCGCTTGGCGACGATGGCCACGACCAGCATCAGCCCGATCGCCATCAGCAGTCCCGGCACGATCCCGGCCAGGAACAGCGCCCCGACCGAGACATTCGCGAGGCTGCCATAGATGACGAAGGGAATGCTCGGCGGGATGATGGGGCCGATGGTGGAGGAGACCGCCGTGAGCGTCGCCGCGAAGCGGGCCGTGTAACCCGCCTCCTTCATGGCCTTGATCTCGACCACGCCGAGCCCGGCCGCGTCGGCGACCGCCGAGCCGGACATGCCCGAGAACAGCACGCTCGCCAGCACGTTGACGTGGCCCAGGCCGCCCCGGATGCGCCCGACCATGACGTGGGCGACGTCGAAGATGCGGTTGGTCATCCCGCCGACATTCATCAGGTTGCCGGCCAGGATGAAGAACGGGATGGCGAGGAGCGGGAAGGATGTCGTCCCCGCGTAGAGCCGCTGGATGAAGATGATCAGGAGGTCGGGCCCGGAGGCCCACCACATGATCGCGATGGCCACGATCGCCATCCCGACGGCGATCGGCGTGCCGAGCACGAGCAGCCCGCAGAGCGCAATCAGGACAACCGCGATGAGCATGGTCCGGCGCCGTCCGGATCAGGCGACGCGGCCCGCGGCGACGAGCTTCGTCCAGGTGCCCCAGACCTCCTCGCCCAGCGCCCTCCGGAGCTGGTCGTAGGCGGGGCCCATCTTCTCGCGGAAGGGCGCCACCCCCGGGCGGGTGACCGCGACGCCGGCTTTCTGCATCTCGGCGAGGTAGAATTCCTCCTTCTCGCGTACGCCGGTCCGGGCGGCCTGGCCGGCCTTGGTTCCTTCCTCCGTCACGATCTGCCGCTGCTCCTCCGTGAGCCGTCCGAAGGAGCGCGGGTTCGCCAGGAACATGATCGAGGCGTAGATGTGCTTGGTCAGCGCGACGTGGCTCTGCACCTCGAAGAACTTCGCCGCGAAGGTCGTGCCGACCGGGTTGTCCTGTGCGTCGACGGTCTTGTTGGAGAGCGCGAGATAGACCTCCTGGAACGCGACCGTCTGGATAGAGGCGCCGAGCGCCTCGAAGGCGGCCTTGATGGCGAGTTCAGGCGGCACCCGCACCTTGAGGCCGGCGACATCGGCTGGCACGTTCACCGGCCGACGGCTGTTGGAGAGGGCCCGGAAGCCCCATTCGAAATTCGCGATCCAGGTGAAGCCGGCCGTCTTGAGCTGCTGGGCGATCCAGTCGCGCGCGGTCGTGTCGAGGACTTTGTGGGCGTGTTCGTAGCTGTCGAACTGGTAGGGGATGTTGATGACCCCGATCGTCTTCGAGAGCGCCTCGAGATTGGCCGGATTGCCGAGGATCAGGTCGATTGCCCCAAGCCGTGTCTGCTGGGCCGTCTCGACGGGAGAGCCGAGCGCGTTGTTCGGGAAGATGCGGATCTTCACCTCTCCCTTTGTCCGTTCCTCGATGCGCTTGGCCATCGCCTCCGCCTCGACGTGGACGGGGTGCGACGTGTCGGCCGGGTGAGTGAGGCGAAGGTCGGCGGCGGCGCGGGCGCGTCCCCCGAGCGCCGGCATGGCAAGCGGCGCGGCGATGCCGGCCGCGAGCAGGCTGCGCCGGCTTGGTCGTGGAGTGATCGTCATGGTTCCCCTCCCTGCTTGTCGTTCGTCTCGACGGACGGCGTGCCCTTGCCGGACCGGATGGCCTCGAGCCCGGCCAAGATGTGCGTGTGCATCAGCTCCGCCAGCCGGTCGCCGTCGCGCGCCTTGAGCACGTTCAGGATCGTGGCATGCTCGCGCACCGCTTCCGGCCAGCGCGTCCTGCGAACGACGTTCGACAGGAACCGGGCCCGGCGAACGCGGTGCCGCAGCCGCTCCCACGTCTCGATCAGGACCGCGTTGCGCGAGGCCCGGACGATCGCCCAGTGGATCTCCTGGTTCGCCTCGAAATAGGCCCCGAGATCGCCCCTCGCATGGTGGGCCGAGAGCGTGCCGTTCAGCGTCTCCACGCGCTCGATCTCCTCGGCCGTCATTCGGCCGCAGGCAAGCCGGCCGGCCAGCGCCTCCAGGGCCGCAACGACCTCGAACAAGGCCTCGCTGTCTGCGAGGTCGAGGCCGGACACGACGGCGCTGCGGTTCGGCAGGAGGGCAACGAGGCCTTCGGACGCAAGTACCTTCAGGGCCTCCCGCAAAGGCGTGCGAGACACGCCGAGGGCGGCACCGAGCTCGACCTCCTTCAGGCGCGCGCCGGGCGCGAGCGCGCCGGAGACGATCATCTCGCGCAACGCCGTCACGGCGTTCGCGTGCAACTCGCCCTTCCGGCGCCCGTGCGGCGGGGCCAACCGGTTCGCGTCCGGCTCAGGGCTGCCGACGGCGGTCATCGCAGCATCTTCGGCAACCAAAGGGTCAGCGCCGGGAAATACGTGATGATGGCGAGGGCGACGAAGAGCGGAATGTAGAAGGGCAGGAGCGCCCGCAGGATTGCCGGCATCGGAGCCTTGGCGATGTCCGCGATCAGGAACAGGGCAAGCCCCATCGGCGGCGTCAGGATGCCGATCATCAGGTTGAAGATGACGACGATCCCGAGATGCACCGGGTCGACCCCGGCCAGCGTCAGTGGCGCCGCGATCAGGGGCACGACGAGAAGGGTCGCGGTCGTGGAGTCGATGAACATGCCGACGACGAGCAGCATCAGGTTGACGATGAGGAGCAGCACCATCGGTTCGGTGGAGATCGACAGGATGGTGCGCGTGAAGATCTGCGGCAGCTGCTCGATCGTCAGGATCCAGCCGAACAGGGCGGCGGCCGAGACGATGATCAGGATCGCGGCCGTGCTCTTCACGGTGTCGAAGAGGGCAAAGCGCAGCCGCGGCCAGGTCATGCCGCCGTAGAACACCATTGCGACGGCGACCACGTAGGCGACCGTGACGGAGGCGGCCTCCGTCGGCGTGAACAGGCCGAGCAGCATGCCGCCGACGAGCAGGACGGGCGCGAACAAGGCAGGAGCCGCAGGCACGAAGGAGCGCCAGACTTCGCCGATGGTCGGCCAGCGCGACGAGCGGGGGTGACCGTAGCGCTTGGCCAGGATCGCCACCGTGATCATCAGGAGCGCCACGTAGAGGAGTGCGGGCACGATGCCGGCGACCAGCAGCTGCACGATCGAGACGGAGGTGACCGAGCCGTAGATGATGATCGGGATCGAGGGCGGAAAGATCGGCCCGACGATCGCCGAGGCGCAGGTGATGGCCCCGGCATAGGCGCGGGTGAAGCCGGCCCGGACCATGGCCCGCACCTCGATGCGGCCGAGCCCGCCGATATCGGCCAAAGCCGCCCCGGAAACGCCGGAGAAGATCAGCGATCCGATCACGTTCACCTGGGCGAGGCCGCCCGGCACCCGGCCGGCGACGGTGTGAGCGAAGCGGTAGATGTCGCTCGTGATGCCGGACTGGTTCATCAGGCTGCCGACGAAGATGAAGACCGGCACGGCGACGAGCGGGAAGCTGTCGAGCGCATAGGTCATCCGCTGCGCGACGAGCTCCAGCGGAATATCGGCGGCCACGATGTAGATGACGGCCGGCACCGCGATGGCGACCACCACCGGAAAGCCGAACAGGAACAGAAGCGCGAAAGCCGCGATGACGGTCAGAGCCACGATCCGCGCCTCGCCTAGTGCCGGAGCTCGTCCGGCAGATCGAGCTCCTCTTCCGGCTCGTGCTCCTGCGGGAACGTGACGTAGAGCGGCTGACGCCGCAGCGCCTTCACGAATTGCAGGCCGCATTCGACCGTCGTCATGGTCAGCCCGACGAAGGCCGCCCCGAGAAAGATCCAGTACGGGATGCCGAGCGTCGGGGTCGCGTTGTCGAGATTGGAGCGGATCGCGACGACGCTGGATACGGCGGCCGTCGCGAAAGCCGACACGGCCGTCGCCGCGATGACGAGCTGCACGCCGCGCACGAGCCGCGCGGGCAGGAATCCCAGAAACTCCTCCATGCGGATATTCGCGCCGGCCGAGACGACATAGGGCAGGGCCACGAAGACGGTGCAGATGAGCATGAAGCGCGCGAGTTCCTCGGCGCCGACGATCGGGCTTCCCAACACCTCGCGCGCCACGACCTGGATGAAGGGCAGCGACACCATGGCAACCAGCATGACGAGGCTGCCCCACCGAAAGACCCAGCGCAGCGGCTCCAGCGCACGGTCGGCCGCGTAGTGCCGGCTGTCGACGGTGATCGGCAGGACGTGCGCGGCGTCGGCATCGACGGCAAGCGTTGTCACGATGGAACTCGCGTGCGCTGAGGGCGGAACACCGGAACGACGACGGAAGCGCGTCCGAGCAGGGGCGCGGGTGCCGGTCAGCTTCCGGCCTTCACGGCCGCGATCCGCTCGATGTAGGGGCCCCAGGTCGGGAAGTCGGTCTTGATCTGCGCGCCGACCGCCTTGCGGAACTCGTCGACCTTCAGCCCCTCCTTCTCCGTGATGAAGGTCATGCCCTTCTTCTTCAGCTCCTCGATCAGCCTCGTCTCGGCTTCCTCTCCGAGCTTGAGCGTCTCGGCTCCGACCTCGGCCGCGACCTTCTCGATGATGGCCCGGTCCTGCGCCGGGATGGATTGCCAGGTACGCTCGTTGATGAAGAGCGGCAGCACGTTTTGCATGTGGCTCGTCAGCATCGCGTGCGACTGCACCTCGTACAGCTTGTTCGCGTTGATCATGGTCAGCGGGTTTTCCTGGCCGATGACGAGGCCGGTCATCAGGGCCGTCGGCAATTCGCCGACCTCGACCGGAGTCGGGATCGCGCCCATGCCCCTGATCATGGACGTCCAGAGAGCGAGGGGCACGCCACGGAAGCGCTTGTCCTTGAGGTCGGCCGGCGAATAGACGGCCATCTTGGCCGTCATCTGCCGCGCGCCGCGATAGAGCCGGCCGATGATGCGGATGTTCGCGGACGCGACGAGCTTGCCCGACACCTCCTTCATCACCTCCGATCCTTGCGGATCGGTCGCCGCCATGGCGTGGCGGCCGTCGCGGTAGTTGAAGGGAGCGGCGAAGATCGCGGTCTCGGGCACCAGCCGGGCCAGCGAGGCGAATTCATGGTGGGCCATCGGGATGGCACCCGAACGGACCCCGTCGATCGTCTCCTGAACGCCCCCGAGCTGGGAGTTGGGGAAGACCTGAACCACGACGCGGCCCTGCGTCTCGGCATTGATGCGCTTCGCGAGTTCCTCCGCGAACCAGTGCTGGATGTCGCCTTCCGAGCCGACATGGGCGTAGCGGATGCGGGTCTGGGCCTCTGCGGGCGAGGCCAGCAGGCCGACGCCGAGGGCGAGCGCCAGAGCGGCGCCGACGAAAGCACGAGACATGGACGTCCTCCGGAGCTCGTCTTTTCCGCGCGGCATGCGGCCGGCGAGCGAGATGCGACTAAGCTTGCATGCAAGACGATGGTTGTGAAGTGGGCGGACCGTCTCCAGGAGCATGCTTGTTGGAGGCGCGGTCACTCGGAGCCGGCGTAGCAAGCCCAGACGGGCGACGAAGCGCCGTCAACCCGGCGAACTCCCGCCCGAACAGATATCGAGGGCGCGGACGCGACATGCGGCGAAGCTTGACGCTGGACTCCGACCCCGGCAGCGACCGACAAGGGGAACCAAGCTGGCACAATCAAGTTTTCGATATTCTGGAGAGAACGTTAACATGGCCTCCGCATCTGCAACCCTTTTCGCTGCGGGTGTCACGTTCGCCTGCGGCATCGGCGTTGGTATCGCGCTCATCATTCCCGCCGGGGAGAACGGCGCGACGTCATCTCAGGCCGTTACGGCGGAAGCGCGACCGCCGCGCGATCAGATCGAAGTCGCCGATGCCCAGAACCGGGAGGCGAGCGAGACACCTGGATCGGAGCAGGCTTTGCGCGGCGAGGCAGCTGCAACCTGCTGGGACGCATACCCGTACCGGCGCCCCGGATGTGCTGTCGGAACGACTAACGTCGAAGGTGCGCGGCCCAATGTGAGAATCGTGCCCATCGACCGGCTTCCCGTCGACAGCCAGAACTCGTCTGTTTCGGCTCAAGCGGAGGTCGTTCCGGCCGAGCAGGCCCGCCCCGACCAAGCCAAAGCCGAGCAAGCCAGATCCCAGCAGAGGCGTGTCGAACAAGCGAAAGCCGAAGCCGCTCGGGTCGAGCAAGTCCGCCTGACCCAGGCTAAAGCCGAGCAGGCCAGGGCCGAGAAGGGGCGCATCGAGCAGGCGAAAGCGGAGGCTGCTCGGGTCGAGCAGGCCCGCTTGGCCCAGGCCGAAGCCGAGCAGGCTAGGGCCGAGCAGGGCCGCGTCGAGCAGGCGAAAGCCGAGGCTGCTCGGGTCGAGCAGGCCCGCTTGGCCCAGGCCAAAGCCGAGCAAGCGAAGGCCGAGCAGGGCCGCATCGAGCAGGGCCGCATCGAGCAGGGGAAGGCTGAGGCCGCTCGGGTCGAGCAGGCCCGCCTTGCCGAGCAGGCCAGGGCGGAGCAAGGGCGCATCGAACAGGCGAAGGCTGAAGCCGCTCGGATCGAGCAAGTTCGCCTGGCCCAGGCCGAAGCCGAGCAAGTGAAGGCTGAGCAGGGGCGAATCGAACAGGCGAAGGCTGAAGCCGCTCGGATTGAGCAGGCCCGGCTGGCCCAGGCCAAAGTTGAGCAGGCCAAGGCCGAGCAAGGGCGCATCGAGCAGGCGAGGGCTGAGGCTGCTCGGATCGAGCAGGCCCGCCTGGCCC